>NZ_JBEOXI010000286.1:0-9691 GCF_040296465.1 Streptomyces sp. NPDC002130 | reverse complement strand
GGCTCGCCGGTCGCCCGATCCCCCGGGGGGTGGGTTGGGGGGGGGGGGGGGCACGGCCTGCGCGCCCCGGGCGCCGAACTGGCCTCGGGGGGGGGGGGGGGCTGCCACCCCGGGGGGGGCCGCGAGGAACTGACGTCTGTTCGTCCGACTCGACATGCGCGTCCCTGCGACGAAGGGGAAGGGGGGTGTGCGCTCGGAGACGAGGTTCCGGAGCGCCCTGGTGCCAGGGACGAAGGTCAACCATGCGACCCGCTCATGTCAACGGGTGTGCACGTGATTGATGGGATGGATAGTGCGAGCAGCCGGATTCCGGTCAAGGAATCCACAATTCCAGCCCGCACTCATCCCATCAATCACGCGTCTTCAGACGTGTCGATCCGTCAGACGGTGCGGCGCTGGAACTGCTGGTTGGCGGCGGTGGCACTGCAGGTCCACTGGATGAGGCGGGCGCCGTTGGCCGTGGAGCCGTTCGCGACGTCCAGGCACAAGCCGCTGTCCCGGGACTTGAGGTGGTACGAGCCGTTGGCTTGGTCCTCGAGGAGCCACTGCTGGTTCGTGCCGGTGGTGCACCGGTACTGCTGCACGTAGGCGCTAGGGTCGTTGGAGCCGTTGGCCACGTCGAGGCACTTGCCGCTGTGCTCGGCGATGATCTGGACGTAGCCGCTGTCGGTGGCCTTCAGGCGCCACTGCTGGTTGAGGCCGCCGTTGCAGTCGTACTGCACGACGTCATAGCCGTCCGCGGCCGAGTTGTCCTTGACATCCAGTGGCCCTACGGCGGCGGCACCAACCAGCAGTGGACCCTGCTGCCCAACATGGACGGCTCCTTCCGGCTGCGCAACGTCAAGAGCACCAAGCTCCTGCAGAGCCCCAACTCCACCCAGGGCGCGACCCTCACCCAAGGACCCGACACCGGCACGGACAACCAGTGGTGGAAGCTGGCCCCCCCACCACAAGCGGCTACTACCGGCTCGTCAACGCCCGCACCGGATGGTGCGCCGACGTCGCCGACGGCTCCACCGACGACCGCACCGACATCATCCAATGGCCCATCGCCGGCGGAGACAACCAGGAGTGGCGGATTGCCGGCGTCTGACCGGCGGCGCAGGGGCCGGGCCGTTCGCTCGCAAGGCGCGCAGCGATCACCCTGGCCCCGCGGTCGGCCGATGGTCACAGTCGGGTCCTCCCAGGTCCTGGGAGGTGTCGAACGCGTCATTCCGTGGTGCAGTCATGTCATGGCCCCACCGCTCACGGACGACCAGGACGCTCTCGCGCCTCCCCGGCGCGAGCGTCCCTCCCGGCTGATCGACGTCGCCGTCGCCCTGCTGCTCCTGGTCGCGGACGCGGTCATCGTCGTCGTCGCCGTCGTGCTGCTCGTCGCGGTCGGCATGGGCAGGGTGCCCTCGCCGGACTCCCCTCCGACCGCGCACTCCCCCGACACCCCGGTCCTGGCGTGGCTCGTCATCTGGGGCGTTCCGGCGGTGGCGGCAGCCGGCGCCGTCGTGCACGCCCGCCTGAGGATGCCCGTCACCGCCGTTGTGCAAGGCCTGTTCACGCTTGCCAGCCTGTTCCTGGCCTTCGTGTGGACGCGCATGCTGCTGTCGTGAGGAGTTGCGGGCCTGAGCCGATGCGCCCCGAGGTCGTGGCAGGACGGCCTGGCCGTGAAGTCTCACCACGTCACGGGCAACTCCAGGGGGAAGCGCCGGATGGTCCGGGTGTCCCAGCGCACGGCCTCGGCGGGAACCGCCAGGCGCAGGCCGGGCAGGCGGGTGAACAGGACCCCGATCGCGGTGCTGAGTTCCGCGACCGCGAGCGTGCTGGCGATGCAGTGATGGTTGCCCCAGCCGAACGTCATGTGGGGATGGGACGAACGGTCGACGTCCAGTGCGTCAGGGTCCGCAAACACCGCCGGGTCCCGGTTGGCCGCCAGATAGGAGACGTGGACGAAGTCACCCGCGCGGATCAGCACTCCCTCCACTTTCACGTCCTCCAGGGCGATGCGCGGGATGCCGACGCCCTTGCGGAAAGGGATGTGCCGCAGGAGTTCGTCCAGCAGCCGGGGCAGCTGCTCGGGGCTGCGCCTCAGCAGATCCAGCAGCTCGGGGCGGGTGAGCAGGGTGAAGGCGATGTTGCTGATCTGACAGGTCGCCGTGTCGTTGCCGCTGAGGATGAGCGTCAGTGCCAGGACGGCCAGCTCGTCGTCGCTCAGGAGCTCCTCCCCCTGCTCGCAGGCCGCCATGGTGTTGATGAGGTCACCACCCCCTGCCACCCGGCGTTCGGCGACGAGCGCCGTGAAGTAGGCGCGCAGGAACTGCTTGGCCTCGGCCGCCGCCTGCCTGGCTTCCGGGGCGGTCGTGAGCATCTGCTGGGTATGGCGCAGCATGAGCGGCCGGTCCGCGGCGGGGACGTCCAGCAAGGCGCAGATGGTGTGGTTGGGCAGCTGCGCGGACAGACCGAGGGCCAGGTCGGCCGGGGGGCCGTGCTCGATCATCTCGTCCACGAGACGGTGGGCCACTTGTTCGATCGCCGGCGTCATGCGCTTCACGCTGCTCTGTGTGAAGGCCCGGGCGGCGGCATGACGGAGTCGGGTGCTGCGCGGCGGGTCCATGACGTTGAGCGACTCCGGGGAGACGATCGGCTCGGGAGTCATCCGGGGGTAGTCACGGCCGACGATGCCGGCCCGGCTGAACCTCGGGTCGGTCGTCACCTGACGTACGCCGTCGAAGCTGGTGACCAGCCACGCGTCGGCCTCGCCGTAGGGCAGTCGGATACGGCTGACCGGGCCGTCGGCCATGAGCTGCAGGAGTGACGGGTCGAAGGCCAGTTGCTCGCTGAAGTCGAAGGGGCAGACGGCGACGTGAGCCATGTGTACTCCTGAACGCGTGCGGCGGTGCGGCCATGTGGGCGGAACCGGGCGGGCCCGGGGCACTGCCGCCCGGCCCACGGGGACATTTCGCATAGTGCGGCAGAGCGCCGCTCCATGCACCCAGTGCCGGGTCAAACGGCAGAAAGCGGGGAGACGTGCCCGATCCGACCCCTCAGACACCGCAACAGCCGGCCGTGGACGTGCTGGTCGTCGGCGGCGGCCCCACCGGTCTCACCCTCGCCTGCGACCTGGCCAGGCGTGGTGTGCATACCCATGTCATCGAGGCCGGCGACCAGCTCCTCCCCGGGTCGCGCGGCAAGAGCCTGCAGTCACGCACGCTGGAGGCCTTCGACGACCTCGGTGTAGCCGAGGCACTCAGGGCCGCCGGCGCCCCCTTCCCGCCCATGCAGACCTGGCGCGACGGCGAGCGCCAGGGAGAGTGGCAGCTGATCCAGCCGGACCCCGAGGCGCCGGTGTCACGGCACCCGCGGCCGTGGCTGGTCCCTCAGTGGCGTACGCAGGACATCCTGCGCGATCGGCTGCTCGACCTGGGCGGGACGCTGGAGTGCGGCGCCCGGCTCACCTCCCTCATCCAGACGGACACGCACGTGACGGCCGAGGTGACGCACTCCGACGGTGGCCGTCACCAGGTGTCGGCGCTCTACCTGGTGGGCGCCGACGGCAGCCACAGCACGGTGCGTGAATCCCTGGGCATCGCCATGAAGGGTGAGGAGAGCGGGCTGCGCTCGGCCGTGGTGGCGGACGTACGCGTCGAGGGACTGGATCGCGATCACTGGCACATCTGGCCCGACCCTGCGGGTGAACTGCTGCTGTGCCCGCTGCCCGGAACCACCCACTTCCAGTTGAACGCCAAGATCACCGGTGAGGAGTTCACCGCGACGCCCGAGACCGTGCGCGGTCTGATCGCCGCTCGTACCCATGTGCCCTCCGACGCCGTCACGGACGTGCGGTGGTTCTCGTTCTACCGGCCTCGTACCGCGATGGCCGAACGCTTCCGTCACGGGCGCGTCTTCCTCGCCGGGGACGCCGCGCATGTGCACCCGCCCGGTGGTGGCCAGGGGCTGAACATCGGCGTGCAGGATGCCTACAACCTCGGCTGGAAGCTGGGCCAGGTCATCGTCCGCCATGCCCCGGACACGCTGCTGGACAGTTACGAGGCCGAGCGCCGGGCCGCCGCGGCGGACACGCTGGACCTCAGCAGCCGCCTGTACCGGGCCGGCCGCAAACCTCAGGACGCCGACGAGCAGGCACGCTACCGGGGGCGGGTCTGCCACCTGCTGTCGGTGCATTACCGCGACAGTGAGCTCTCGACCGATGCGCGGGAGCGCCGTTCTCCGACCGGGTTCCAGGCCGGCGACCGCGCGCCCGACCTCCCGTGCGTCACCACCGAGGGCCCCTGCCGGAGCCTCTTCGACCTGTTGAGAGGACCGGACTTCACCTTGCTCGCGGTGAACTGTGCTCCGCCCCCCGAGGCAGCGGGCCTGCGTACCCACCAGGTGACCGGCGGGCCGCTCGCCCAGGAACTGGGCACCGGGCTGTTCCTCGTCCGCCCCGATCACCACATCGGCCTGGCTGCCGACAGCCCTGAACACCTCAGCCTCTACCTGGCGCGCGTCGGACTGACGGGCACCGAGGTGTAGCCACCCCAGGGTTGGCGCAGGTCCGGTGGCGAGACGTCACCGGACCTGCTGGAGCGTGAGGTCAGCGTCGGCGGGCCCAGCCGGCACCGACACCGGCCACCTGCAGACCCAGGCACATCAATCCCAGCAACATGACGTTCGTCGAAGAGAACACATCGTTGGTGCTGATCTCAGCCACGTTGATCAGAAACGCCAGGAAGAACAACACTGCCGCGACTATGCCGAGCATGACGAGCTCCTCTCGAAGGGGATGCAGCCCGTATGCCCCGCCTTCTCGCCCGCAGACACCGGGATGTTCGCCCGCCTGTGCGGGCGCCGATGAAGTCTTCTGGAAACCGCAACTCCCCCCCGGGGGTCAACTCGTCCTGTGCATGGTCCCGTTGGCACCGAACATGGCACACCGGAGGCTGACTGCGAGTAAATGGACGCTGCTCATCGGGAACAAGCACCTGCTGTTGTCCGTACCATCTCCCACCAGGACAACATGCGGTACACAGGAAGGGTCACTGCCATGCCCGAGACAGCAACTCCCGCCACCGAACTGGCATCCCAGTACATCGCCCAGGTGACAGGCGACCTTGACGCGAACCTCAAGGAACAGGAACGCATCACCGCGGACATCGCCTCCCTGCAGGAGCAGCTCGCCGCTCTGCAGCATGACCACAGCGTGCTGGTCAGCATGCAGCAGGCACTCGGCATCACGCAGGCGCAGACCGGGTCCGCGGTCGAGTCCAAGAGCGCCACCGTGCCTTCCCCGCGGCGGAAGAAGGCCGGCGCCGCGGCCGGCGCGAAGCCGAAGGCACGCAAGTCGACTGCCACCCCCGCGAAGAAGGCAGCCCGGAAGTCCGCTGCCAAGACGACGGACTCCGCACAGTCCGCCGAGCTGACCCTGGTCGAGCTCATTCGCCGCCACCTCGCCGAGCAGAAGGAGCCGCGCTCCGCCGCCGAGATCTCCACGGCGCTCGGCCAGGCCCACCCCGGCCGCGACATCTCGCCCAAGGTCGTACGCGTCACCCTCGAAGGCCTCGTGGCCAAGAGCGGGGCCGAGCGCTCCAAGCAGGGCAGGTCCGTCTTCTACAGCGCGCCTGCGCAGAGCGGGAAGACTGCACCCGAAACCGGGGCACAGCCCGAGCCCACGGACAGCTGACGGCAGGAGGCACTGGCCCGGCCCCGGCCGACGGAGCCGTCTGCTGGGGCGGGTGCGGTGCAACCCATGGCGGGCGGTGCTCGTCGCCGACGCCGCTCAAGGACATGAGCCGTGTTCCGTGGCATGAGTTGACGGTTTCACGGGCTGTGCAACGGGGGCTGCTGGGCGCTGATCCGACGCCTGCTGGTGAGCGCCTCTTGCGGTAGGTTGCCCACCATGACCGAACTCGGGCCCCTGGACTGGCCGCCGGCCCCCTTACGGACCGAGCGGCTCGTGCTCCGCGCGTCCGAGGCACGGGACCGAGCGGCGTTCATCGAGCTGTTCGCGTCGCCGAAGGTGGGCACGTACGTCGGTGGCGCCCGACCGCGTGCTGAGCTCGAGCGTGCGGTGCCCGAGATGCCCGGGCGTCGCTCCGGCCTTTTCGTGATCGATCTCGACGGGGCGATGATCGGCATGGTCACGCTTGATCGGCGTGGCGCGGAGTGCCCAGGTCACGTCCGGCCGGAGGCCGAGGAGGCCGAACTCGGTTACATGCTGCTGCCGCAAGCCTGGGGATGCGGCTACGCCGCCGAGGCGTGCACGGCGGTGCTCGGGTGGTTCGCCGACGCGCATCCCGGCGAGCCGGTGGTGCTCTGCACCCAGACCGCCAACGAAGGGCACGTTCCTGGTTCAGGGCATGTGGAAATCGAGGTGCCGGAACCGGGCACGCATCCCTACCCTCGGCCCCATGCGCCATGAATCCACCCTGCTGAACGTCATCGATGTGGAAGCCACCTGCTGGGATGGACAGCCGCCGCCCGGCTCGGTGAACGAGATCATCGAGATCGGTCTCACCGTCGTGGACGTGTCGGCACGGCGCCGCGTGTCCCGGCACCGTCTCCTGGTCCGCCCCGTCCGTTCGGCAGTGAGCACCTTCTGCACCGCACTGACCGGACTGACACAGGCCGAGGTGGAACGGGGCGTCACCTTCGCCGAGGCATGCCGAATCCTCGTCGAGGAACACGAGGCCGGGGAGCGTCCCTGGGCGAGCTGGGGTGAATACGACCGTCGGCAGTTCGCTCGACAGAGTCAGGCCGACGGGGTGGCCTACCCGTTCGGCCATCCGACGGAACGTGCCCACACCAACGCCAAAGCGGTATTCGCCACGGCGTACGGGCTGCGCAGGAAACCCGGCATGGGTCATGCTCTGCAGATCGCCGGACTGCCGCTCGAGGGACGCCATCACCGCGGCGAGGACGACGCCTGGAACATCGCGGCACTCGTCCTCGATCTGTTGGGACGCGGGGCATGGCCGGTCACGGCCACAGTCGTCTGAAGAGGGTCCGTCGAATCACAACTTGAGGTCCAGTTGCCGGGTCACTCGGCCGAGCTGGTGGAAAGCCCGCGTGGCGCGTGCCGAACTCATCGACGAGCAGGGCGAACGCCGCCCGGCCGAACGCGGCGCCTCACCACAGGTGCAGGAAGCTCCGGACGTCGTCGTACCCGTCGAGGGCCCGACCGTCCACGTCCGAGGGGTCGGCCTCGGCACGCGCCGCCAGTGACTCCACAAGGGCGAGGGCTTCATCGCTGAGACGCCCGAAACGTCGAGCGGTGTGTCCCAGGCACAGGCCTGCCAGCCCGAGCAACGGGCTACCCGGCACAGCCCTTGTCCCGACCTGCACGCACCAGTGCTCGACGAACTCCACGTCATCGTCGTTCAACGCGCTTCCGACCAGGACACTCGCGGCCTCACCCTCGGCCCCGCGGTCACGCAGAGCCCGCTCCAACGTCTCGACCACGACCTCGTGAGGCAGCGCAGGAGGGTTCTCGAAGCTCCGATGAGAGTGCACCCCGCGAGAGTACGTGCCCCGCGCCATTGGCACACTCCCAGGGCAACACCGAGGCGGATGTCGCCTGATGCGGCACTAGTGGGCGGAGGCTTCCGCCGCGACCCGGGCATCGGCCGGCTGCGCGTGTCCGGGGGCTGCCGGTTCCGGTCGGGTGTCCGGGGACTCCAGGCGGAGCATGGCCGCCTCGTCCGGGGTGCCGGGGGCCGCCTGGTAGACGATCATGCGCTGGCCGCCCGTCCGGGCCAGTCGCATGACCTCGTAGGTCAGGGTCATCGGGCCGGCCTTGGGGTGCCGGAACGACTTCTGGCCGCCGCCGCGTTCGCAGACGTCGTATCGCTCCCAGAGGCGTGCGAACTGCGGTGACTTCAGCATCAGTTCGCCGACGAGTGTGGTGAGCTCGGGGTTGTCCGGGTCGGCCCCGCCGACTGCCCGCAGATGCGCGACCGACAGGGCGACGGTCTCCTCCCAGGGCTCGTAGAGCGTCCGGCCGACCGGGTGGAGGAAGACGTAGCGCGTCAGGTTCCGCTGGTCCTCGGGCCAGTCCCAGAGCCCGGGCATCAGCCGTCGGCCGGGCGGGTTCGCGGCCAGGACGCGGTTGTACCGGCTCACCACATAGGCGGGCAGCGGTCGCACCGACTCCAGCATCCGCAGCACCGAGTCGCGCACGTCGTGGTCCGCGCAGGCCGGCAGCTCGGAGACGCGGCCGGAGGCCAGCTCGGCGAGCTCGTGCAGGCGCTCGAAGCCGTCGCCGCGCAGCCGGAGGGTGCGGCCGAGGGCGTCCACGACGGCAGGAGAGGGGTTGGTCTCCCGGCCGCGCTCCAGGCGGATGTAGTAGTCGACGCTCACTCCGGCCAGCGCGGCCAGCTCCTCGCGGCGCAGTCCGGGAGTGCGGCGCAGGCCCGCGCCGGCCGGGAGACCGACATCCTCCGGGCGTACCTGCGCTCTGCGGGCCTTCAGGTACCGGCCGAGCTCCGTGCCCCTCGCATCCGCTGCTGCTGTCATCCGGTCATTGTCGCAGGCGGTCAAGAGGCGTGGGGGGCCGTGTCAGGGCCAGGAACGCCACACCCGGGGCAGAGTGCGGCCTGTTGGGGGCCGCGGGCCTGGCGGAGAGTTGGTGTCGGAGCGGGTGGCCCGGCCGCCGGAGCCCAGGGGGTGCGCGACACCGGACCGCGGCTCCCGGTGCGCCGCGGCCGCCCGCCCGGCCGTCCCTGCCACCAACCCCCTTCCGCAGCCGTTCTCGCGATTTCCGGAGCTCACCATGCCGGCCACCCCTCCCCTGCCCTCTTCCACCACCCCCGGTCCCCGGCACGACGCAGAGCCACCGGCACCCGGGCCGGGGCAACGTACGCCGGGCCGGGCCCGATCAGTCGTGCCGTCCTCCGAGACCGCCGCCGCGCCGCGGCGAGGCGGCGCCGCCCTGGTCGCCTCGCTTCTCGGCTTCACCGTGATCACCATCGACGTCTCGGCCGTGAACATAGCGCTGCCCTCGATCCGGAGCTCCCTCGACAGCGGAATGTCCGGACTGCAGTGGGTCGTCGACGCCTACACCCTGATGTTCGCGGCCCTGATGCTCTCGGCAGGCGACCACACCCGCAGGCTCCTCACTCTCGCGATCCTCACCGCCGTCGGCAACGAACACGAACTCGACATGCATATTCGCGCTGCACTGCGTGCCGGGATCGATCCCGACGAACTCGTGGAAGTATTTCTCCATACCGCGGTCTATGCGGGTGTGCCGAACAGCAACTTGGCTTTTGCGCTGGGAAAGCAAGCTCTCGCGGACCTCTCGGCCGAACCTGAGGAGAACGAGACAACATGAGCGAGAACAGCAGCGAGCAGTCGCCGGGACCGTCCCCGGACTACGTGCAGTCGCTGGCCCGTGGGCTTTCCGTCATCAAGGCTTTCGACGGTGAGCACCCGCGTCGTACCCTCAGCGAGGTTGCCAGGCACACCGATCTCACGCGTGCGACTGCTCGCCGCTTCCTGCTCACACTCGTCGAACTCGAATACGTACGTACGGACGGTTCGGTGTTCTGGTTGACGCCGCGAGTCCTCGAACTCGGCTACAGCTACCTCTCCAGTCTGTCCCTTCCCGAGATCGCCGGGCCGCATCTGGAAGCCTTGTCCACCAAGGTCCGTGAATCCACCTCCGTGTCGATCCTCGACGGCGACGACGTCGTGTACGTGGCCC
>NZ_JBEOXI010000285.1:0-9712 GCF_040296465.1 Streptomyces sp. NPDC002130 | reverse complement strand
ACTGGGACCGTGGCGGCAAGCAGGTCACCTCCCGCAACGACGGCGGGAAGTCCTACGGGCGCATCAGTCTGAGCCGGGCGCTCGCCCTGTCGGTGAACACGCCGTTCATGCAGCTCGGCATGGACACCGGCCTGGACACGGTGCGGGACACCGCCCAGCGGGCGGGTCTGCTCTCCTCCAGCTTCGGACCCCAGGTGCCCGCCCTGTCCCTGGGCAGTGCAACGCCCAGCGCGATCCGCATGGCGAGCGGATACGCCACGTTCGCCGCCGCCGGCAAGCACGTCGAGCCGTACTCGGTGGCCCGCATCACCCGCAACGGCTCCAAGGTCGCGCTGACGAAGCCCGCGACCCGCCGTGCGGTGAAGGCGAGCGTGGCCGAAGCGGTCCAGTCCGCCCTCACGGACGCCTTCCGCACCGCCCACCCGGATGCGGCCACGACCGCCACGGTGGCCGGGAAGGCCGGCACCACCCAGAACGACACCGCCGCCTGGTACGTCGGCACGGCCAACTCCGTGTCGACGGCCGTGGTGGCCTACCGCATCGACCTCACCAAGAGCCTCGAACCCCTGCCGCTGGACGGCATCGCGGGCTCTCCCGGCGACAGCGTCCCGTACCGCATCTGGTCCGGTGCCCGGGGTATCGGCTGATTCCCGAGCCCGGCCCCGTTCCGTCCCCCCACCGCCTCCTCGCAGAATGAGCCGCGCATGAACTCGCCGTCCGGCCGCCGCCGCCGACCCCGTGCACCCCGCCGCGCCGTGCCCCCGGGGGTGCTGGCCCTGGCGGCCCTCGTCGTCGTCGCGTCCCTGGTGGCGGGCTACGTGGCGCTGACCCGCTCGGACACCACTACCCCGACCGCCTCTTCCGGGGCTCGCAAGGGGGCCACCGCGAAGCCGGACCAGGAGCCCCGGTGGGACGGCAGGACGAAGGTCCTCGGGGACGGCTCCACCTCCTACACCGGCCCTCAGAAAGGGCAGTTGAAGCCGGTGCCGCTCAAACCGGGCCAGAAGCCGCCCCAGTTCGTGGTCTTCTCCTGGGACGGCGCGCTGCAGGGCGACGACGGGCTCTTCTCGCACTACCGGGAGCTGGCCGAGGAGTACGACGCCCACATGACCTTCTTCCTCACGGGCATCTACCTCCTGCCCAAGAGCAAGAAGGACCTCTACGCCCCGCCCCAGCACGCCAAGGGCTCGGCGGCGATCAGCTTCCCCACCGACGAGCACATCCGCACCACGCTGGAGCAACTCGGCAAGGCGTGGCAGGGCGGGAACGAGATCGGCACCCACTTCAACGGCCACTTCTGCGGCAAGAAGGGCGGCGGCGACTGGAGCGTCGCGGAGTGGAAGAGCGAGATCGACCAGTTCTACGACTTCGTCGAGAAGTGGAAGACCAACACCGGCTTCGAGGACGTCGACCCCCTGCCGTTCGACATCAGGAAGGAGGTCACGGGCGGCCGCGCGCCCTGTCTGGAGGGCCAGAAGAACCTGCTGACGGCCGCCAAGGGCTATGACTGGCGCTACGACGCCAGCTCCGCGGGCGACTTCCAGATATGGCCCGCCAAGAAGAACGGCATCTGGGACTTCCCGTTGCAGATGCTCCCGTACGAGGGCGGCAAGTACCAAGGCCTCTCGATGGACTTCAACTTCCTCTACAACCAGTCCGAGGGCGAGACGGAGGGCGACCCGGCGAAATACCCCGAGTGGGAAGAGCAGACCGTCGCCTCCTACATGTCCGGCTTCAACCGCGTGTACTACGGCAGCCGTGCCCCGCTCTTCATCGGCAACCACTTCGAGGACTGGAACGGCGGCATCTACATGCGGGCCGTCGACCGGGTCGTCAAGGAGATGTGCACGAAGAAGGACGTCAAGTGCGTGTCCTTCAGGGAACTGGCCGACTGGCTCGACGTGCAGAAGCCCGGGACCCTGCAGCGACTGCGCGGCCTGGACCCGGCACAGTCGCCCGACTGGTCGACGGTCGTGAAGTGATCAGGTCCGAAAGTAACCGGCGCAACACCCTTCACACCGGCCACACACTTCATGCAAAGATCTCCTACCCCGGCCACCCTTCGGCCGGGGCAAGAGGGGAAACACCAGTGAAATCAAGGAAACTGAGCGGGACGCGCCGTCGCGTCACGATACTCGGGGCCGCGGCGACCTCGGTCGTCGCCGGCGTCGCCCTGCTGCCCAACTGGAGCGCAGGCGCGGCGGTCAGCGACGATCCCACGGTGGACGCGCGGACCAAGGCCACCTTCCAGCGGCTGGCCGACGCGGTCTTCACCGACCGCACCAACGCCCTGGTCGACGGCGGGCGGGCAGACGCCGACAAGCCGCTGACCGACGGCTTCTCCGGCGACGTCACGCTGTCCTCGGGCACGGCACGCACCGAGGACGCCACCCTGTCCGCGCTGGGGCAGCGCAAGGAGAGGCTGGCGAAGGCCGGCGAGACGTACGGCAAGGCCAGCACCACCGTCACCCTGAACGCCACGCGGGTGACGGGCCGTACGGCCAAGGCGGACGTCACCGAGACCACGACCCTGACCTATGCCGGGGCCCATGGCGACGCGCCGAAGACCACCGGATTCCAGGCCCGGCACGAGCTGACCTTCAAGGCCGACCGGCAGGGCGACTGGCGGCTCACCGGCATCCGCGACGCCGACGAGGGCGGTCTCGCGGTGAACACGCTCTCCAAGCCGGCCCCCGTCAAGGCGACCACCGCCGCCGACAACACCACGCCGAACGCCCCGCGCGCGGCGATCACCCGCAACCCGGCCCCCGCCCCGAAGACCGGCACGACGTACGACTACAAGGCCATGGCGGCCTACGCCGAGAAGTACTGGAACGTCTACAACAAGGACTACCCGGACTTCAGCGGTCACGGCGCGGGCGGCGACTGCACCAACTTCGTCAGCCAGGCCCTGAAGGCGGGCGGCTGGAAGCACGCCCCCGGCTACGTGTACGACTACACCAAGTGGTTCGGCAACAACGAGATCCAGTCGGACTCCTTCATCGGCGTCAACGAGTGGTCCTGGTTCGCCCAGAACTCCAAGCGGACCCAGCCGCTCGCCAACGTCTTCCAGCTCGAGGTCGGTGACGTCCTCCAGATGGACTTCGACCGGGACGGGTCCAAGGACCACACGATGATCGTCACGTACAAGAGCGGCGGCGTGCCGTACGTGACCTACCACTCCAACAACACCCTCCGCAGGTCGCTGGCGAGCCTCGTCGCGTCGTATCCGAACGCGTACTACTACGCCTACCGCACCTGAGAACGGGTGGGGGCCGGGCTCAGTGTCCGGCCCCTCGCTCCTCGCGGATCCCGGAGACGACGTGGGCCACGGCCCGGCGGACCGCTTCCGTCTCCGTGAGGAAGTGCCAGTAGTCGGGGTGGCGGCCCTCGAGACCGGAGACGGCACGGTCCAGGCGGGACACGGCGTCGTCCAGGGGGCGAGCGTGGCGCGGGTCGGGGGTGTTGCGGCCCGCCATGGCGAGGCGCTGGGCGTCGCGGATGGCGAAACGGGTGCGGTCGATCTCCTGCTGGGGATCCTTCTGCACGGCGTTCAGACGGTGCAGCCGGTCGCCGGCGGCGGAGACGGCCTCGTCGGTGCTGTTCAGCAGGGCGCGTACGGTCGACAGCAGGGCCGTGGCGTCGGCCCAGCGCTGTGCGGCGCGGGCGGCCTGGGCCTCGGCCAGCTTGGCCTCGGCCCGGCGGACGTTCTCGGCGGCGGCGTCGGGGACGTGCTGCAGGTCCTGCCAGCAGGCCGCGGTGAAGCGGCGGCGCAGCTCGCTCAGGGTCGGTTCGACCTGCTCGGAGCGGGTGGTGAGGGCCTGGGCGCGAGTGCGCAGGGAGACGAGGCGGTGGTCGATCTCGGCGGCCCGGTCCGGCAGCCGCTCGGCCTCCACGCGGACCGCCTCGGCCTCACGCGTGACCCGCGCGGCCCGCTCCAGGGTCTGCGGGACGCCGTGCTGTCCGGCGCCCTGGTTCAGCTTGGTCAGCTCGGGCGAGAGGGCGGCGAGCCGGGCGGCGAGATCGTCCGCCTTGAGCCCCGAGGCGCGTACGGAGTCGAGGGCTCCGGAGGCGGCGAGCAGGGCCTGGCGGGCGCGTTCGACCGCGGGGGCGAGACGGGCCAGCTGGGTCTCGGCCTTGCCGAGGAGGGGCCCCAGGCCGTCGGTGAAACGGTCCAGCTCCTGTTTGACCCGGCCGAGTTCCTCCTTGGCGGCGGTCAGCTCGGCCCGGGCGCGGGAGGCGGCGGAGGCCTCCAGGTCGTCGCGGTCGAGGTCGTGGGCGTCGACGGCGTCGATGTAGCGGTGGCTGACCTCGTCGATGCGGTGGCCGAGGGCGTCGAAGTCGGCCACGGCGCGGCGGGCTGCGGGCGAGTCGTCGACGGCGGTGATCGTCTCGATCGAGATGCGCAGATCGCGCTGGGCGGTGTCGAGCTCGTAGAACGCGGCGGCGGCGGCGTCCTTCGCCGCCTGGGCCTCGGCCCGCTGGTTCTCGGCCCGGCCGCCGAACCAGCGCCGGGTGCCCCCGCCCGCGAAGGCGGCGGGCAGCGCCAGCGCGGCCACCAGCGGCAACGTCATCAGGGTGAGCGCGTCCCGGAGCGGGCGGCCCGGCGTACGGGGAGCGGGGCGACGCGGGCGGTGTGCGCGCGGCACCGACGGCGAATCCGGCTGTACTGGTGTCGCCGTCACATCCCTCTCCCGTGCTGTGGTCCACCCTGCCCGGTGTCATTCTCCCACCGGTAGAGGACGAACACACGGGCCGGTCAGTTCGCTGTCCGGACCGTCACTTTGCCGTCGCCGGTCCGGGCGGACACCACATGGGCGCTGCTCTCGTCGCGGGGCACGGACACATCCACGCCGCCGTCGCCGGTCTCGGTGGTCACGCGGTAGCCGGCCCGGGGCACCGCGATGGTCACGGAGCCGTCGCCGCTGCGTGACTCCACGCGGTCCGGTACGACGCCGAGTTCGAGACGGACCGAGCCGTCACCGGTGTGGGTGCGCACGTCGCGGGAGGACACGTCCGCGCGGATGGAGCCGTCGCCGGTGCGCATCCGCAGGGGGCCGGTGGTGTCGCTGACCCGGATCGACCCGTCGTCGGTGCGCAGCCTGACGGGGCCGGTGGTGTCCGTGACGCGGACGGCTCCGTCGCCGGTGCGGATGTTCAGGGGATCGTGGAAGCCGCGGGCCCGCACGCTGCCGTCGCCGACCTCGACCTTGACGGTGATGCCGCGGGGCACCTCGATGCGGTGTTTGGCGGAGCAGTCGACGACGATGCCGGAGCACTTCAGCCGCAGAACCAGCCGGTCGTCCCGCAGGGACCAGGTGGTCTTGGGATCCTTGCCGATGGCGACCGACCCCTGGAACCAGCGGGTGACCTCGACCTTGCCCGCCGGATTCTCGTCGGCGGCGACGATCTCCAGGGCGGAGTCGTCCGAGTCGACGGTGAGGGTGCGGCCCTGGAGGCCGAAGGACCGGTGGTCGGGGTCCGTGTCGTCCCCGGCGGACGCCCCGCAGGCGCTGAGCCCGGCGACGAGCACGACGACGGCACCGGCGAGGGCGGTGGCGCGGGCGGCGGCGGTGCGAGTGGTCATGACGGTCTCCCCCTGGACGGACGACGGGCGCCTTGGGGCGCTCTACGACCGTATGGATCGGGGGGCCGCAGGGGGATCCGGGCCACTCCCGGATCGGGGGTGGGGATAACCCCAGGCGCGGGACCAGCGGCGGCCCCGGGATACGGGTTTGCGGGACCGTGCCCCGGGCAATGTAGGCTGTCGACTCGTCCTGGGCGTGGCCCGGGACCCGGGTGCGTAGCTCAGGGGTAGAGCGCCTGCCTTACAAGCAGGATGTCGGCGGTTCGAAACCGTCCGCGCCCACAGCACGGAGTTCTGCGGCAGAGGCCCTCCAGGGATGTCCCCGGGGGGCCTTTCCCGTGCCACGCCCGGCGCGGGGATCAGTAGTTCGCGTTGGCGAGGAGTTCGCCGTCCTTGTCGTACACCGTGACGAGGCCGTTCTTGGACTCGTAGCACGAGGTGAACGCTGAGGCGATGAGTTTGCCCTCGCCCTGGTGGGGGCCCATCAGGCCGCCGCTGAAGTCGGTGAACACCTCCGCCGCGTCCAGGATGTCGTTGCGCTTGTCCGCGCCGGTCACCTTCGTGACGTGTTCGACCGCGGCCTTCTCCGTGTCCGTGCCGTTCTCGGCGACGCAGCCGCGGAACTGCTCGGCCTGGGACTTCTCGTCGGCGGGCCCGTCCTTCTTGGGGCTGTCGTTGCCCTGTTTGCCGTCGGCGGTGACGGCCTTGTCCTTGTTCGAGGTGTCGCCGCTGTCGTCACCCCCGCCGCCCATGGCGACGGCGGCGATGAGGAAGAGCGCGAGGATGCCCGCGCAACCGAGGCCCGCGATCTTGCCCACGCCGCGCTTCTTCGGCGGCTGGGGCGCCGGGGCACCGTAGAAGGGCTGCTGCGGGTGGGGCTGGGTGGGCTGCTGCGGGTACTGCTGGCTCATGGGTCCCCCTCGGGATCAATCGTGTCGTGTGTACGACCCACCGGGGGAGCCGCGCGGTTGTAGAAGCCTGGACTAGTTCACCTGATGGGGGTACGGGCGATCGCACAGCCGCAGGAGGCTCGTGCGCGCGTCCGCCCCGGGTCGACGGTGGCTCCGGCCCCTTCTCTACGATGAGCACGTGAACAGTCCCCGCCAGCGCACTGCCCGGCCCGCCCTGAGGCGGTGGCAGGCGCTGTGCGTGCTGGGACTGTTGGCGGGTTTGCTGGGGATGCACGGGCTGGCGCCCGGGGGTGGTCTGCGCGGGCCGACGCATGCGCAGCAAGCGGATGCCCTCCCGTCCCACACGCCGCGGACGCATACGCCCGGCATCGACATGACCCAGACGCAGCTCGTGCCCTACGTGCACTGCGCCGGCGGGCACGTTCAGCACGCCGACGCGACCTGTGCTTCGGGTGCCGTGGGCGGGGGGCCGGTGCTGCCTCCGCTGGTTCCCGACCCCGTCCCCGCGGTCGTGCGGGACAGCGCCGTACGGGCGTATGCGGGCGGGGATTCGGATGACGCCCGCGCCCCGCCTTCCCTGGCCGAGCTCCAGCTTCTGCGGATTTAGACACCACGCGTCACGCCGGCCGGTACCGACCGGTGACGGCGTGATGCCTCCGTCGTGTCCGCAATCCTCAGTTCCTTGCAGAAGCAGGAGTTCACGCATGAGCAACAGCATCCGTACCCTGGCGCGCCGCGCCGCCCTCGTGGTGGCGACGGGTAGCGCGGCGGTCGTTCTCGCCGCCTGTGGCGGTGACGGTGCCGACCGTGCCGCCGGCGGTGCCGGTCACGGCGATGCCGGAAGCCACAGCCCGACCGGGGCCCCGTCGTCCGCCGGCGCCCACAACGCCCAGGACGTCGCCTTCGCGCAGGGCATGATCCCGCATCACCGGCAGGCGCTGGAGATGGCGCGGCTGGCCGGTGACCGGGCCTCCTCGGACACGGTCAAGGACCTCGCGGGGCGGATCGAGAAGGCGCAGGATCCCGAGATCCGGACCATGACCGGCTGGCTGAAGAGCTGGGGCGAGGACGTCCCCGGGGCCTCCGGCGGCGGCATGGACCACTCCGCGTCGGGCCACTCCGGTATGCCCGGCATGATGGGCGCCGAGGACATGGCCGCGCTGGAGAGGCTGACGGGCAAGGCCTTCGACGTGCAGTTCCTGACCCTGATGGTCGAGCACCACGAAGGGGCCGTGGAGATGGCCCGGACCGAGCAGAGCAAGGGTCGCTACGGCCACGCCAAGAGCATGGCCGACGACATCGTCACCGCTCAGAAAGCCGAGATCGCCGAGATGAACAAGCTCCTCGGCAAGAGCTAGAGCTGGAGCCAGTGCTGGAGCCAGTGCTGGAGCTCGGGCAAGAGTCGAGCTGACAGCCGGGCCCGGTCATGAGGCTCCGCCGGTCTTCTCCGGCGGAGCCTCGTGCGCGTGCTTCAGCTCCGAGCGGGCCGCCACCCGCTCGGAGCCTGCGAGCTCGGACCAGTAGCGGTGGGTGCTGACGAACACCGCGAGTTCGTGCTCCCGCTGCCGGAGCTTCTCCACCTCGGCCTGTTCGTCCGCGCTCCAGCCGGGGGAGGCGGGCCGTTCCACCTTGCGCCAGCCGTTGTCGTCGCTGAAGCCGTCCAGTGGCTCCACCGACCACGGGAGCCGCTTCAGCAGGGCCGACAGCTCGGCCCGGACCTGATGGAGTTCCTCCTGGCCGGCCAGGAGGTCACTCGGAAAGTCATAGGTCGTAGCCACGACCCAATGATACGCCTGTTCGAATTTAGCAGGCGAGTTCCTTCCTGGGGTTCATGCGAACGGGTGCAGCTCACCCACCACCCGGGTCGCCACCGGAGCCGGAATCCCGTGCCGCTCGGCCGCGCGCAGCAACGCCCCGCCGATGGCGTCCAGTTCGAGGGGCCGGCCCGCCTCGGCGTCGCGCTGCATCGAGGACCTGGTGGACGGCGGGAAGGCGTCGTAGCGGGCGAGCGCCTGTGCCGGGTCCGCCGGGCCGCCGCACGCGCGGCTGATCGCGGCCGTCTCCTCCACCAGGGCGGTCAGCTCGTCGCGGTGGCGGGTGCGGACGTCGCCGAGGGGGAGGCCGTAGCGGGTGGTGAGCAGGGCGAACGGGGCCAGGAACGACATCTTCGCCCACAGGGCCGCCGTCTCGTCCTCCAGGACGCGGGTGGCCGGACCGGCCGCGGCGAAGGCATCGGCGAGGGCGTCGAGGCGGGGCCTGGGTACGTCCGTGCCGGTCAGGTCGATCTCCGCGAAGGGACTGCCGTGTTCGACGACGCCCGCAGCGACACGGGTCGACTCGACGCGGACCACGGCGGGGGCCACCCGCTCGGGCCGGTAGCGGGCGCGCAGGGCCGCCGGGTGTTCGACTCCGTTCAGGAACGGCACGAGGAGGCCGTCGGACAGCACCGGCGCGGGGACCCGGTCCAGGGCGGCGTCCAGGGCCGTGTGCTTGACGGTGACCAGGCACGCGTCGACCGGCTCCCGCAGCTCGGTGTCCGCCTCGACGCGGGCCGTGAAGTCGCCGAAGCGGGCGCTGCGCACCCGGATGCCGTCGGTGCGCAGGGTCTCGGCGGTCTTCTCGCCGGACAGGCAGATCACACGGTGGCCGGTGCGGGAGAGCAGGGCGGCGAGCAGGCCGCCCACGCCGCCGGGGCCCAGAACGGCCACGGTGAGTTCGTTCGCCACGAGGAGTTCCTCTCGTCGGTCGGCCCCGGGATGGTGGCCGCCTCGGAGCGATCATGGCAGGCGTCGCTGTCGTACGAGGGCCGAAAGGGTGAGACTGGGGGCATGTGCCGGAGTATCAAGACGCTGCGCCCGCCCGCGATGCCCGAAGAGGCCACCGAGGCGGATGTGCGCGCTGCCGCCCTGCAGTACGTGCGGAAGGTTTCGGGATTCCGCGCCCCCGCCGCCCACAACCAGGAGGTGTTCGACCGCGCCGTGGAGGCCGTCGCCCAGGCCACGGCCGAGCTGCTGGACGGCCTCGAGGTCCGCGGGGCCGGGGCAGGGAAGGCGAGCTAGCCGGAGCCGGGCGGGGAGGGCGAGTCGGCCGGCCCGGGGTGGACGGTGAGCTTGCCGGGCCCCGAGCCGGGCGTGGAGGGTGAGTCGGCCGGCCCGGGGTGGACGGTGAGCTTGCCGGGCCCCGAGCCGGGCGTGGAGGGTGAGTCGGTCGGCCC
>NZ_JBEOXI010000284.1:0-9725 GCF_040296465.1 Streptomyces sp. NPDC002130 | reverse complement strand
CCGAAGACCGCCCTTGACCTGCAAAAAGCGGGCAGGGAGCAGACAAACCGGGAGTTTCTCGATGCTGCGTACCATGTTCAAGTCCAAGATCCACCGAGCCACCGTCACCCAGGCCGACCTGCACTACGTGGGATCCGTGACCATCGACGCCGATCTGCTCGACGCCGCCGATCTGCTGCCCGGTGAACTCGTGCACATCGTGGACATCACCAACGGGGCCCGGCTGGAGACGTACGTCATCGAGGGCGAGCGCGGGTCCGGTGTCATCGGGATCAACGGGGCCGCGGCCCATCTCGTCCACCCCGGCGATCTCGTGATCATCATCAGCTACGCCCAGGTGACGGACGCCGAGGCGCGGGCACTCGTCCCCCGGGTCGTGCACGTGGACCGCGACAACCGGATCGTGGCCCTCGGTGCCGACCCGTCCGAGCCGGTGCCCGGCTCGGACCAGCAGCGCAGTCCGCAGGCCGTCAGGGCCTGACCGGCGTATCCGAAGCAGCAGAGCAGAGGAGGAGCGTGTCCATGAGCGACCCGGAGATCCGTGACGACCGGGCGGCGGGCCGGCTGGAGGCCGTGTCCGACGGTGAAGTCGTCGGCCGCATCGAGTACTTCGTGCTCGAGAGCCCTGAGCGCGCGCTCGTGCCCGTCCACACGATCGTCGAGCCCGCCCACGAGGGCAAGGGCATCGCCGGTTCGCTCGCGCGCGAGCTCTACGCCCTCGCCGGCCGTGAGCACAGCGCGGTCGCCTCGCTCTGCCCGTACGTCACCAAGTGGGCCGAACGCCACCCCGACGAGGCCTCCCCGGCCGATCAGGACCTGCTCGCGGCGGCGAAGGACTGGCTGAGGGCCCACCCCGGGCGTTTCTGACCCGGCTCCGACTCTCTCCGGCCCGGGCCCGACTCTCTCCGGCCCGGGCCCGACTCTCTCCGGCCCGGCTCCGACTCTCTCCGGCCCGGGCCCGAGCCTCTGCCACCTGGGCCCGCCCCTCACCGGCCCAGGCCCGCCCCGCTGCCACCCGGGCCCGCCCCACTCCGACCCGGGCCCGCCCCTCTCCGGACACGACCCCGACCCTCTCGGGCACCCGGCCCCGACCCCATTACCCCCACCTGGTCCATGCCCGTCCTGCGGGGGAGTGACTGCCGACGCGGGCACCGGGTAGGCGGGGATTAGTCCAGAGCCGGAGTCGTCCCACTGGCTGGAGGACCTGATGACGAACCCGATTCCCGACCCCGTGCCGCCGGCGCCGACACCGGGCCCGGATCCCCAGCACCCGGATCCGCATCCCGACCCGGTGCCGAACCCACAGCCCCCGCCGGGCCCCGAGCCGACCCCTCCGCCGCCCGCGCCCACCCCGCCGGCGCCCCCGGGCCCCGACCCCGTGCCGGGTCCCGACCCGTCCCCGATCCCCCCGGGACCGGAGCCCGTACCGAACCCGGAGCCCGGCCCGCCGCTGTCCTGACCCGGATACGCGAACGGGGCGGTGGTCGGCGACACGTGCCGTCCACCGCCCCGCACCCTCCTGAGCGGCAGCGCCTACGCGGTGGTCTCCGACCGGTCCCCGCCCCACAGCGTGTGGAACGAACCGGCGCGGTCCACCCTGCGGTAGGTGTGCGCACCGAAGTAGTCCCGCTGCCCCTGCGTCAGCGCCGCCGGCAGCCGCTCCGCGCGCAGGGCGTCGTAGTAGGCGAGGGCCGCGGCGAAACCGGGCGTCGGGACACCCTGGCGGGTCGCCGCGACCAGTACCTCACGCCAGTCGTCCTGGGCGTCCGCGATCTCCTGCGCGAACGTCGCGTCCGACAGCAGGCTCGGCAGGTCCGGCCGGGCGTCGTACGCGGCACGGATCCGGTCCAGGAACGCCGCGCGGATGATGCAGCCGCCCCGCCACAGCGCCGACACCGCGCCGAGGTCGATGTCCCAGCCGTACTCGTCGCGGGCCGCGTCGATCTCGTGGAAGCCCTGCGTGTACGACACGATCTTCGACGCGTACAGCGCCTGTTCCACCCGGTCCGCGAACGCCCTGGCCTCCGCCTCGCTCAGCGGCTGCGCCTTCGGGCCGGCCAGCTCGCGCGAGGCCTCCCGCAGCGCCGCATGGCCCGACAGGGAGCGCGCGAAGACCGCCTCGGCGATACCCGACACCGGCACGCCCAGGTCCAGGGCGATCTGCACGGTCCAGCGGCCGGTGCCCTTCTGCTCGGCCTGGTCGACCACCACGTCCACGAACGGCTTGCCCGTCTCCGCGTCCACGTGCGACAGCACCTCGGCCGTGATCTCGATCAGGTACGAGTCGAGTCGGCCCCGGTTCCAGGTCCGGAAGATCTCCGCGATCTCGGCGGGGGAGTACCCGGCGACGTCCCGCAGCAACTGGTACGCCTCGCCGATGAGCTGCATGTCCGCGTACTCGATGCCGTTGTGCACCATCTTCACGAAGTGCCCGGCACCGTCCGGACCGACGTGCGAGACGCACGGCGAACCGTCGGCCGCCTTCGCCGAGATCTTCTCCAGCATCGGGCCCAGCGAGTCGTAGGACTCCTTCGGGCCGCCCGGCATGATGCTCGGGCCGTTCAGCGCGCCCTCCTCGCCGCCGGAGACACCCATGCCGACGAAGTGGATGCCCTGCTCACGCAGGTCCCGCTCACGGCGCCGGGTGTCGGCGAAGTGCGCGTTGCCACCGTCGATGATCATGTCGCCGGGCTCCAGCAGCGGTGCGAACTCCTGGATCACCGCGTCGGTCGGCTCACCGGCCTTCACCATCACGACCAGACGCCGCGGCCGCTCCAGCGCCGCCACGAAGTCCTTGGCGCTCTCGCACGCGACGAACTCCCCCTCGCCGCCGAACTCCTCCACCAGGGCGTGCATACGCGCGGGCGTCCGGTTGTGCACCGCGACCGTGTAGCCGTTGCGGGCGAAGTTACGGGCGAGGTTGCGGCCCATGACCGCGAGACCGGTGACGCCGATCTGCGCTGTACTGCTCATTCGGTTCGCTCCTAAAGACCTCGGTATCGGTGCTGCCGGTGGGGGGCGCCCACGGGCATCCCCCGTCGACCATCCTGACGTGCCGCTACTTCGTCCGCACGCCCGGGTCGCACGGCGTGGCGCAGGCTGATACGGACGAGAGCCCCGTCGCACTCAGCCGACGCACGCGTCCCCGCGCACGGCGCACCCGCGCACCGGGTGCCGTACACGGTGCACCGCCGAGGCGCACGTCGCTCAACAGGGGCCTCATACCGGCCATTTGGACTCCCGGGCGGCGAAAAGCCGTCTTGTTCTGGCCGGTTCGCAGCGCTTACTTTTGCCCCTCCTGACGCATGTCTAGGGGGGCTATCGATGGCCGTACGCGGCCGGCACCGCCGGTATCAGCCGAACAGGATCAACCGCGCCTCACTCACCGTCACGGCGGGCGGCGCGGGCATGGCACTGCCGTTCATGGGCACCGGCGCCGCCCAGGCGGCCGACATGGACACCTGGAACAAGGTCGCCGCCTGCGAGTCCACCAACAACTGGAGCATCAACTCCGGCAACGGCTTCTACGGCGGCCTGCAGTTCACCCAGTCCACCTGGGAGGCCTACGGCGGCCGGGCCTACGCGGCACGCGCGGACCTGGCGAGCAAGGACCAGCAGATCGCCGTCGCGGAGAAGGTGCTCGACGGGCAGGGCCCGGGCGCCTGGCCGGTCTGTTCCGTGCGGGCCGGACTGACCCGGGGCGGCGGCGAGCCCGACATCCGGCCGGCCGCCGAGCGCACGCAGCAGAGGGAAACCAAGCCGAAGACCTCCATCGAGGACGTACGGCCGCAGTCCACGCCGCAGTCCCGGGCGGGCAACGCCGAGATGTACACCGTGGTCCGCGGCGACACCCTCTCCGGCATCGCGGACGACCAGGACGTGCGGGGCGGCTGGCGGGGCCTGTACGCCGCCAACCGGTCGGCCATAGGGTCCGACCCCGATCTGATCGTGCCAGGCCAGCGTCTCGCGCTGCGTGGTGAGGGCGCCACGAAGACGCGTCCCGCGCACAGGCCGGCACCGTCGGCCGAGCCCTCGACGAAGAAGCCGGTCCAGGACCGCGCCAAGGAGCGGCCGAAGGAGCAGCCCAAGGAGCGGGCCAAGGACGAGAGCAGGGAGCGCGCGGACCGGTCCACGGCCACCCGGCAGGGCTTCGTCGCCCCCGTCAACGCCTCCCTCGGGACGCCCTACCGCAAGGCGGGCTCCTCCTGGTCGAAGGGCTACCACACCGGCATCGACTTCCCCGTGCCCACCGGCACGTCGGTCAAGTCGGTCGCGTCGGGCAGCGTCGTCAGCGCGGGATGGGGCGGCTCGTACGGCTATCAGGTCGTGGTCCGGCACGCCGACGGCCGCTACAGCCAGTACGCCCACCTGTCCGCGATCTCCGTGCGCGACGGGCAGTCGGTGAGCGCCGGCCAGCGCATCGGCCGCTCCGGCTCCACCGGCAACAGCTCGGGCCCGCATCTGCACTTCGAGGTGCGGACGGGGCCCGGTTTCGGTTCGGACGTCGACCCGGTGGCGTACCTGCGGGCCGGCGGCGTCAGGATCTGACGCGTATGCGGTGCCGGTCGACCGTGGGGAGCGGGACGTACGGGATGCCGTGGAAGGGGACGTAGGGGAGCGGGCGTTCGTCGGCGGTGGCTGCCACCGACGGCTCCCCGCTCTCGTACGCGGCATCCGCACCGGGTGCCGCCGCTGCCCCCGGACCCTGCGCGAGCACCGCGACCGGTGCGTCCGGCTCCGGCACGAGCACCGCGAGCGGCGTCTGCGGCCCGGGCACGAGCACCGCCGCCGACCCCGGCCGCGGTCCGGGCCCGGGCACGAACACATCCTGCACGAGCGGTCGCCCACCGGCGGCCACGGCGTCGGCCACGGCAGCGACCGGCTCGGACACGACCACCGGCTCGCGCGGGTCCACCGGCTGCCCGTGCGTGAGCCGTTCCGTCGTCAGCAGGATCAGGCCACCCGCCGCCACCACGCCACAGCCCAGTGCGAGCGCCGTCCCCGTCGTGCCGTAGCGGAAGGTTTCTCCGAACATCGTGATGCCCACCGCGGCCGCCACCACCGGGTTCACGACCGTCAGCGTGGCCAGCGGGGCGGCGAGGCCGGCGCCCCGGTAGGCGGCCTGCGACAGCAGCATGCCGGCCGTGGCGAGGACGCCGATCACGGCGAGGGAGGGCACGTCCGCCGCCGACACACCTCCGGTCCAGTCCACCGCGACGGTCTTGGTGAACACCGAGGACATGCCGAACGCGATACCGGACGCCGTCGCCAGCAGCATGCTGCGCACCGCCGGGTGCCGGTGCGCCGCCCGGGCGGCGATCATCAGCGAGACGACCACACCGGCGGTGACGACGGCGACGGCCACCCGCTGTGCCGTGTCCAGCGACCGAGCGTCGGACGCGGCGACCAGGGACAGCAGACCGGCGAGGCCCACCGTCGCCATGATCGCGCCCCGCCAAGCTGTGGCGCCGGCCTTGCGGCCGACGAACAGGGCCGCCATGGGCAGCGCCACCACGATGGTCAGCGCGCCGAGCGGCTGCACCAGGCTCAGCGGACCGTAGGCCAGAGCCACCACGTGCAGCACTCCACCGAGGCCGTTCAGCCCGACCGCCGCCCACCAGCCCGGCCGCCGCAGCGGCGCGTATTGCTCACCCGGCGAGGACTCCGCCACCCGCTCCTGCACGATCGCCCCGCCCGCGTAGGCGAACGCGGAGACGAGCGACAGCAGGACGGACAACGCGAGGGCGCTCATCGGCTGCTCCTCTGCGTGAGGCGGGGGCGCTCGGCCCTACGCGGCGAAAGGTGGGCTTTCATGACCAACACCCTGCCGTGTCCAGGTCTTCCCGTCGTCGTCCCTGAGCACTCATTGGGTCCTACTGCCGATGGAGTACGAGGGGAGCACCGTCATCCCCAGGGTGGGCGAGTCCGGTCGGGGGCCACCGGGTCGCGTCCCTTAGGGGCCTTGGTACTACTGCTCTTCGTGGACCTCGACCCCGACCTCGCCGCGCTCCGCCCGCTCGCCGGCTTCTTCGTGCTGCGCACGGAAGGAGCACCGGCCGGGTCCCTTCCCACTCTCGCACAGGCGTATGCCACAACGTCACCGGAACTGTCCGGAAATCCCCTGATTTTTCGAGTGCAGAAGGTCGCGACCGCCCTGCGTGCCCCGGAGACGCGTGTCGCCGCGTCCGTGACCCATCTGGGCCTCGCCGCCCGGCTCTGGTCGATCGCCCTCGGCTGCGCCGCGCTGTACGGCCGCGTCCCCGACCTGGACGCCCGGCTGCTGCACTGGGACGCCGACGGCAGCGCCCCCGACGACCTGTGGCTCACGGACGTGACGCCGCTTCCCGGTGACGCGCGGACGGTCGCGGACGTCGTCCTGAACGGCCACCTCGTCCCCCTGGCGGCGGCCCTGCGCGCCCGTCACGGCCTCGCCCCCGGCCTGCTGCGGGGCAACGCCGCCTCCTCGCTGGCCGGCGCCGCCCGGGAACTGGACCGCTGGGCCCGGCGGCACGGCCGTACGGACGTCGCCGTCCGGGCCCGCTCCCTGGCCGCGGAACTCCTCGCGCACCCCCGGCTCGCCGGCGCCGGGAGCCTCACCGGCACCGCCTTCCGGCGCCGCAGCTGCTGCCTGTACTACCGGGTTCCCGGAGGGGGCGTCTGCGGCGACTGTTGCTTCCCACGACCGCCCCGCTCTTCCCCACGCGCCCCATCTGGGTGACCATGAAAGGGAACGGCCGCTGAGAGCAGGGAGTTGCGGGTGCGCGTCGGACTGCTGACCCGGGAGTACCCGCCGGACGTGTACGGCGGTGCAGGTGTCCATGTGGAGTTCCTCGCCCGCGAGCTCAGACCGCTCGTCGACTTGGACGTGCACTGCTGGGGGGAGGGCCGCGCCGACGGTGTGCGACGGCACCGGCCCTGGTCCGCGCTCGACGGCGCCAACGACGCGCTGCGCACGTTCTCCGTCGACCTCGCCATGGCCGCCGCCCTCGAAGGCCGCGAGCTCGTCCACTCCCACACCTGGTACGCCAACCTCGGCGGTCACCTCGCCAAGATGCTGTACGGCATCCCGCACGTGATGACCGCGCACTCCCTGGAGCCCCTGCGCCCCTGGAAGGCCGAGCAGCTCGGCGGCGGCTATGAACTGTCCAGCTGGGCGGAACGCACCGCGATCGAGGCCGCCGACGCGGTGATCGCCGTCTCCGGCGCCATGCGCGAGGACATCCTCGGCTGCTACCCGGCGCTGGACCCGGAGCGGGTCCACGTCGTGCACAACGGCATCGACACCGCGCTCTACCGGCCCGATCCCGGCACGGACGCCCTGGACCGCGTCGGTCTCGACCGCTCCCGCCCGTACGTGCTGTTCGTCGGCCGGATCACCCGCCAGAAGGGCGTGCCCCACCTGCTGCGCGCGGTGCGGGACATCGACCCGGCCGCGCAGGTCGTGCTCTGCGCGGGCGCCCCGGACACGCCGGAGATCGACCAGGAGTTCCGCGAGCTGTTCGGGGAGCTGAGCGGGGTCCGCGACGGGGTGTTCTGGATCCCGAAGATGCTGCCGCGCCCGGAGGTGATCCAGCTCCTCACGCACGCCGCCCTCTTCGTCTGCCCGTCGGTGTACGAGCCGCTCGGCATCGTGAACCTGGAGGCGATGGCCTGCGGCACCCCCGTGGTGGCCTCGGCGGTCGGCGGCATCCCCGAGGTGGTGGACGACGGCACGACAGGGCTGCTCGTCCCGCCCGGCGACGGCTTCGAGGCGGGCCTCGCCCGGGCCATGGACACCGTCCTGGCCGACCCGGCGGCCGCCCGGAGGATGGGCGAGGCCGGGCGGGAGCGCGCGGTCGGCGAGTTCGGCTGGGACGCGGTGGCCCGCCGCACGGTCCGGCTCTACGAGGAGATCGTCAAACAGGCTTAGCGGGTACTGCTCAGGGGCAGGCATCGGGAAATCGGCGTGAGGGGAGCGGCCATGCGTGGTGGTGGTCCTTCGGTCCTGGGGATCGTGCTGGCGGGCGGCGAGGGCAAGCGGCTGATGCCCCTGACCGCGGACCGGGCCAAACCGGCGGTGACCTTCGGCGGCACGTACCGCCTGGTCGACTTCGTCCTGTCCAACCTCGTCAACGGCGACATCCTGCGCATCTGCGTCCTGACGCAGTACAAGTCGCACTCGCTCGACCGGCACATCACGACCACCTGGCGGATGTCCAATCTGCTGGGCAACTACGTGACGCCCGTGCCCGCCCAGCAGCGCCTCGGCCCGCGCTGGTACCTGGGCAGCGCCGACGCGATCCTGCAGTCGCTGAACCTGATCTACGACGAGCGCCCCG
The DNA here is from genome assembly GCF_040296465.1 of Streptomyces sp. NPDC002130. Lineage (NCBI taxonomy): Bacteria > Bacillati > Actinomycetota > Actinomycetes > Kitasatosporales > Streptomycetaceae > Streptomyces > Streptomyces sp. NPDC002130. The sequence goes on along the minus strand of NZ_JBEOXI010000284.1, from coordinate 1,407 downwards.
AGTACGTGGCCGTCTTCGGCGCCGACCACGTCTACCGCATGGATCCCCGCCAGATGCTCGCCCAGCACATCGAGAGCGGCGCGGGTGTGACGGTGGCCGGGATCCGGGTGCCGCGCACCGAGTCCTCGTCCTTCGGGGTGATCACGCCGGGCTCGGACGGTCAGACGGTGGAGCGCTTCCTGGAGAAGCCGACCGACCCGCCGGGTCTCGCGGACGATCCGACCTGCGTGTTCGCCTCGATGGGCAACTACATCTTCACCACCAAGGCCCTCATCGAGGCCCTCAGGCGGGACGCGGAGGACGCGTCGTCCGTGCACGACATGGGCGGCTCGATCCTGCCCCAGCTCACCGACCGGGGCGAGGCCGCGCTGTACGACTTCAGCGCCAACCACGTGCCCGGCGAGACCACCCGCGACCAGGGCTACTGGCGGGACGTCGGGACACTGGACGCCTACTACGACGCCCACATGGACCTGATCGCCGAGCGCCCCGCCTTCAACCTGTACAACCGCAGCTGGCCCATCTACACGCACTCCTACCAGCTCTCGCCGGCCCGCTTCAACGCGGGCGGCATCGCCAGCGAGTCCATCATCAGCGCCGGCTGCCTGGTGCGCGGGCAGGTCACGCGGTCCGTGCTGTCGCCGGGTGTGGTGGTCGACCCGGGGGCCGTGGTGCAGGGCTCGGTGCTGCACGACAACGTGCACATCGGCCGGGGAGCGGTGGTGCGCGGCGCCGTCCTCGACAAGAACGTCGAAGTGCCGCCGGGCGCGACAATCGGCGTCAACCCGGAGCGGGACGCGGAGCTGTACACGGTCTCCAAGGGCGGGGTCATCGCCCTCGGGAAGGGGCAGTTGGTCACCTGACGCGGGGTGGCCCGGTCGGTTGTCCTGACATGCCCGCGAGATGAATCAGTCGACCGGCGACCGTGCCGGCAGTCCGTCGGCCGCCATGCGGGTGACCTTCCATCACCGGGTTGATCCATGACGCCTCCCGGGTGACTCACACGGGGTGCCCGGCGACGCATCCTGTGCTGGACTGACGGCACATGCACCATAAGTCCCGCCCCTTCCATCGGGGCGGGACTTAATCTGCTGTTAACTGTACGTAGCCTGATCGTACTTGACCGTAATCGGCTGGGGGCGGTTGACTGCTGGCCCACCCGTCGTCGACGCGAGGCAAGCCCTTGACTGCTGATCTGCTCGCTCCTCTCGACCTGGCGTTCTGGAACCTGGAGTCCGCCGAGCATCCGATGCACCTCGGTGCGCTCGGGGTCTTCTCGGCTCACTCGCCCGCCGCGGGCGCCCACGCGGCGGACCTGCTCGCGGCCCGGCGCCCGACGAGGAGATCACGGCGATCAAGGCCCTCGCCGAGGCCTTTCCGGGACACCCGCTGCGGCTCGACCCGAAC
>NZ_JBEOXI010000283.1:0-9786 GCF_040296465.1 Streptomyces sp. NPDC002130 | reverse complement strand
GGGAGTCGACGCGGAGCGTCGGTGACCGACGACAACGCCGCAGATGCGCGTGCCAGGCCCCGCGTCTGCGGGCTGATCCAAACGACAGGCCCTAGTCGAGTCCGTACACCCTGCGCGCGTTCCCCGACGCCAGCATGCCCGCCACCCGCTGCGCGTCGGCCAGTGACCAGGCGCCCTCGGCGACCCAGGTGCCGAGCACCCGCCCGAGGGCCTCACGGAACAGACGGGCCCCCACCACGTGCAGTTCGGGCAGTCCCTGAGCTCCGGTGGAGAAGAGGATCTTGCCGAAGGGCGCCAGCTCCAGGATCTCCGCGAGGACGGTCGCGGCCCGGGCGCCCGTGCGGACCAGGGCGGCGCCGCAGTCGGCGTGGACGTGCGGGAAGACGCCGGCGAGATGGGCGGCCTGCCGGTGGTACGGGTAGCCGTGCAGCAGGACCAGGTCCGTTCCGAGACCGGCGGTGGCCCGTACGAAGTCCGTCAGCAGCACTGGATCCGTACGGTCGATCCGCAGCCCCGGTGCGCCCAGCCCCGCGTGCAGCTGGAGCGGCAGCCCCGAGGCGACCGCGCTCCACAGCAGATGCCGGAGCAGCACCGGGTCGCTCAGCTCCCCGCCGACTCCTCGCCCGGCGAGCCAGCGGCCGGCCGCGCCGCGCACCTCCCCCGGCCCGGGCGGCTCCGGCGCGAGTGCGAGGCCGTGCCGCACGCCGGCGACCGAGGTGAAGGCGACGGCGTTCGCGGCGGCCGCGTGCACCGACTCGGCGAGGTTGGCGAGGAAGGACTCGACGGTTCCGGAGGTGTCGGCGACCTGCTCGGCGAGGAGCTCCAGGCGCACGATCTCGCGGGCCTGGGCGGCGCCCGCGCTGGCCAGCTCGCCGGGTTCGGTCAGATCGCCGGGGAGGCCGGTGTCGACCAGGTACGTCGTGATGCCGCTGCCGCGCAGGAGCCGGCGGCCGGATTCCAGGACGCCCAGTTCACGGCGTCGGGCCAGGTAGCGGGCGGGTGCGCAGTGGGGTTCGAGGCCGAGCAGGGGCGGGCACCAGCGCCGCACGGCGAAGCCGGTCTGGGTGTCGAAGAGGGTCGTGCCGGGGGCGGGTGGGCCCTCGGTGCGGCTGAGGTGGGCCTCGAAGGTGCCGAGGCCCAGCTCCGTACGCAGCACTCCGTGGCAGTACTGGTCCACCAGTGACGGCGTTTCGATCATCCGGGCCTCCCGGTGTGGACCCTGTTGTCCAAGGGTCCTAACGGGTGAACCGGGGTCGAGGTCGCGGTCCCGGGGTGGGGGTCCGGGTCACGGGGCGGCTGCGGACCGGTTGTGGCTGGTCGCGCCCACGCGGCGGAGCCGCACATCGATACAGCCCCGCGCCCCTTGAGGTCAGTCGTTCTTGGGGCCGCCTACCTGGATGCCCGCCATGCGCGTCCACTCGTAGCGGCCCGTCTTGACCTTCGCGGCGAATTCGCCGTCGAAGGACTCGTGGCGGGTGATGCCCGACTTCTCCACGGCCTTCTCGGCGATCTCGTAGGAGGGGGCGACCAGGTCGCCCCAGTTGCCGTCCTCGCCGACCAGGACGATGCGGGCGCCGCGTTCGCCGAGGTAGGCGACCTGGCCCTCGGCGCCGCCGTGGGCCTCGGAGAAGGAGCTGATCTGCTTGGCGAGCCGGGCCGCCTTGCGCTCGGCCTTCGGGTCTGCCTGCTGCGTGTCTGCCATGGCCAGGATGCTACTCACCGGTAGATCGACTGGCGAGGGCAGGGTTCTGTGACGTACGCCCGGGTGTCAGCGCAGGAAGGGATCGACCGCGACCGCCACGAAGAGCAGCGACACGTAGGTGATCGACCAGTGGAACAGGCGCATCTCCTTCAGCTTCGCGCCCGTCACCTCCGCCTTCGCGCGGTTCTGCAGGCCGTGCGCCTCCCAGAGCCAGAAGCCGCCCGCCAGCAGGGCCACCGAGGTGTAGAACCAGCCGGTGTAGCCGAGAGGGGTGAGGAGGAGCGAGACGCCGACCATGACCCAGCTGTAGATCACGATCTGCTTGGCGACCACCTTGTTGGAGGCGACCACCGGCAGCATGGGCACGCCCACGCGCGCGTAGTCCTCCTTGACCTTCATGGACAGCGGCCAGTAGTGCGGCGGCGTCCAGAAGAACATGACCATGAAGAGGATGACCGGCGCCCAGGACATCGAGTTCGTGACCGAGGACCAGCCGATCAGCACCGGAAGGCAGCCGGCGATGCCGCCCCACACGATGTTCTGCGAGGTACGGCGCTTGAGGATCATCGTGTAGACGACGACGTAGAAGAGGAGCGCGCCGAGCGCGAGCCAGGCGCTCAGCCAGTTCACGGTGAGGCCGAACAGCAGCGTCGAGGCGACGGCCAGCGTGATGCCGAAGGCCAGGCACTCGCGCGGGCTGACCATGCCGGTGACCAGCGGGCGCTGCGAGGTGCGGTCCATGAGCGCGTCGATGTCGCGGTCGATGTACATGTTCAGCGCGTTGGCGCCGCCCGCGGACATGTAGCCGCCGAGGCACGTCAGCAGCACCAGTGTCAGGTCGGGCACGCCCTGCTGCGCCAGGAACATCACCGGCACCGTCGTGATCAGCAGAAGCTCGATGATCCGCGGCTTGGTGAGAGCCACGAACGCCTTGACACGGGCCCCGAACGGCCGGTGGGCCGGGCTCTGGTCCGCCCCTAGCATCCCCGCTGGACGGGATTCAACGGCCGTCACGCACACCCCTACAGAGACATCCCAGCAAGCCTCACCGCTGTGAAGTCCCGGTAAAGGCTCGCGCGTACCACGCCACTTTAGACGTTGCCCAGACTCGGACATTCGCGGGGGTCGTCTCGTGTTGGCGGGCACCTTCCGAAGGGCGCGTCGAAGCTCGATTGAGCACCCGGATGAGCGGCTCCGTATTCACCTGTCGAATGCGGTACGGCCCAGTCAGGAAGCGGATCGGGATCAGTCCCGGCACTCTGGAGTGACTCGAAAAAACGCACGTCCCACGGGGGTAGGCTCGACTGCGGCCGGTGGGCGCCCCGATACACCGGCATCCGACATGTGGAGAGGAGCCCTGACCCAGGGTGAGCACCAAGCCGACCACCACAGACCTCGAGTGGACCGAGTTGGACCAGCGGTCCGTCGACACCGCGCGTGTCCTGGCCGCCGATGCCGTACAGAAGGTCGGTAACGGCCATCCGGGTACGGCGATGAGCCTGGCGCCTGCCGCCTACACCCTCTTCCAGAAGGTGATGCGACACGACCCGGCGGACGCCGACTGGGTCGGACGGGACCGCTTCGTGCTGTCCGCCGGCCACTCGTCCCTGACCCTCTACACCCAGCTGTACCTGGCCGGCTTCGGCCTGGAGCTGGACGATCTGAAGTCCTTCCGGACCTGGGGCTCGAAGACCCCCGGCCACCCCGAGTACGGGCACACGACCGGTGTGGAGACGACCACCGGCCCGCTCGGCCAGGGTGTCGCGAACGCGGTGGGCATGGCGATGGCCGCCCGCTACGAGCGCGGTCTGTTCGACCCGGAGGCCGCCGAGGGCGAGTCGCCGTTCGACCACTTCATCTACTGCATCGCCGGTGACGGCTGCCTCCAGGAGGGCATCTCCGCCGAGGCGTCCTCCCTCGCGGGCCACCAGAAGCTCGGCAACCTGATCCTGCTGTGGGACGACAACCACATCTCGATCGAGGGCGACACCGAGACGGCCGTCTCCGAGGACACCGTCAAGCGGTACGAGGCGTACGGCTGGCACGTGCAGCGTGTGGAGCCGAAGGCCGACGGCGACCTGGACCCGGCCGCGATCTTCGAGGCGGTCCAGAAGGCCAAGGCCGTCACGGACCGACCGTCGTTCATCGCGATGCGTTCGATCATCGCCTGGCCGGCCCCGAACGCGCAGAACACCGAGGCCGCGCACGGCTCGGCGCTGGGCGACGACGAGGTCGCGGCGACCAAGCGCGTCCTGGGCTTCGACCCGGAGCAGTCCTTCGAGGTCTCCGACGAGGTGATCACGCACACCCGCAAGGCGCTGGAGCGGGGCCAGGCGGCCCGCGCGGTGTGGGAGAAGGCCTACCAGCAGTGGCGGGACAACAACCCCGAGCGTGCCGCGGAGTACGAGCGCGTCGCCAAGGGTGAGCTGCCCAAGGGCTGGGAGGAGAAGATCCCGGTCTTCGAGGTCGGCAAGGGCGTGGCCACGCGTGCCGCCTCCGGCAAGATCCTCCAGGCGCTCGGCGGGGTCATCCCCGAGCTGTGGGGCGGCTCGGCCGACCTGGCCGGCTCCAACAACACCACGATCGACAAGACCAGCTCCTTCCTCCCGGCGGACAACCCGCTGCCGGAGGCGGACCCGTACGGCCGCACGATCCACTTCGGTATCCGCGAGCACGCGATGGCCGCCGAGATGAACGGCATCGCGCTGCACGGCAACACCCGGATCTACGGCGGCACGTTCCTGGTCTTCTCCGACTACATGCGCAACGCGGTGCGGCTGTCGGCGCTGATGCACCTGCCGGTGACGTACGTGTGGACGCACGACTCCATCGGTCTGGGTGAGGACGGCCCGACCCACCAGCCGGTCGAGCACCTGGCGTCGCTGCGCGCGATCCCGGGTCTGAACGTGGTGCGCCCGGCCGACGCCAACGAGACCGCCGTCGCCTGGCGCGAGATCCTCAGGCGCTGGACGAAGGAGTTCGGCAAGGGCCAGCCGCACGGTCTGGCGCTGACGCGTCAGGGTGTGCCGACGTACGAGCCCAACGAGGACGCCGCCAAGGGCGGTTACGTCCTGTTCGAGGCCGAGGGCGGCGACGCCGAGGTCATCCTGATCGCCACCGGTTCCGAGGTGCACGTCGCCGTCGAGGCGCGCGAGCAGCTCCAGAGCGCCGGCGTGCCCACGCGCGTCGTGTCCATGCCGTCGGTGGAGTGGTTCGAGCAGCAGGACCAGGGGTACCGGGACAGCGTCCTGCCGCCGTCCGTCCGGGCCCGTGTCGCGGTGGAGGCCGGTATCGGTCTCACGTGGCACAAGTACGTGGGGGACGCCGGCCGCATCGTTTCCCTGGAGCACTTCGGTGCTTCGGCCGACGGCAAGGTCCTTTTCCGCGAGTTCGGCTTCACTCCCGAGAACGTGGCCGCCGCCGCGCGGGAATCGATCGCCGCAGCTCAGCGCTGACGCTCATATACGACACGTAGGAGATGGAATTTCCATGACAGACGCACTCAAGCGCCTCTCCGAGGAAGGCGTGGCGATCTGGCTGGACGACCTGTCGCGCAAGCGGATCACGTCCGGCAACCTCGCCGAGCTGATCGACCAGCAGCACGTCGTGGGCGTCACCACCAACCCGTCGATCTTCCAGAAGGCGATCTCGCAGGGCGACGGCTACGACACGCAGCTGACCGACCTCGCCGCCCGCAAGGTCACCGTCGAAGAGGCCATCCGCATGATCACGACGGCGGACGTCCGTGACGCCGCCGACATCCTGCGCCCGGTCTTCGACGCCACCGGCGGCCAGGACGGCCGGGTCTCGATCGAGGTCGACCCGCGCCTGGCGCACAACACGCGGGCCACGGTCGCCGAGGCCAAGCAGCTCGCCTGGCTGGTGGACCGGCCCAACACGCTCATCAAGATCCCGGCGACCGAGGCGGGCATCCCGGCCATCGCCGAGACCATCGGCCTGGGCATCAGCGTCAACGTCACGCTGATCTTCTCCCTGGAGCGCTACCGCCTGGTCATGGACGCGTTCCTGGAGGGCCTGGAGAAGGCCAAGGAGCGCGGCCTGGACCTGTCGCAGATCCACTCCGTGGCGTCGTTCTTCGTGTCCCGTGTGGACACCGAGATCGACAAGCGGATCGACGCGCTGGGCACCGACGAGGCCAAGGCCGCGCGCGGCAAGGCCGGCGTCGCCAACGCCCGGCTGGCCTACCAGGCGTACGAGGAGGTCTTCTCCTCGGACCGCTGGAGCGCCCTGGAGAAGGCGGGCGCCAACAAGCAGCGTCCGCTGTGGGCGTCCACCGGCGTGAAGGACAAGGCGTACAAGCCCACCCTCTACGTCGACGAGCTGGTCGCGCCCAACACGGTGAACACCATGCCGGAGGCGACCCTGTTCGCCACCGAGGAGCAGGGCGAGATCCGCGGCAACGCCGTCGCCGGCACGTACGAGCAGGCCCGCGCCGACCTCGACGCGGTCGAGAAGCTCGGGATCAAGTACGACGACGTGGTCCGGCTGCTGGAGGAAGAGGGCGTCGAGAAGTTCGAGGCGTCCTGGACCGACCTGCTGAAGTCGACCGAGGCCGAGCTCAAGCGCCTCGCCCCCTCGGAGGGCTGAACAGGTGTCGAGCAGCAACCCGCTGCGTGACCCCGCGGACCGACGGCTCCCGCGTATCGCGGGGCCGTCGGGCCTGGTCATCTTCGGCGTCACGGGCGACCTGTCCCGCAAGAAGCTCATGCCGGCCGTGTACGACCTCGCCAACCGGGGTCTGCTGCCGCCGGGCTTCTCGCTGGTGGGCTTCGCCCGCCGCGAGTGGGCACACGAGGACTTCGCGCAGGAGGTCCACGACGCGGTCAAGGAGCACGCCCGCACGCCCTTCCGCGAAGAGGTCTGGCAGCAGCTCATCCAGGGCATGCGCTTCGTGCAGGGCACGTTCGACGACGACGACGCGTTCGAGCGGCTGCGCTCCACGATCGACGAGCTCGACAAGGCACAGGGCACGGGCGGCAACTTCGCCTTCTACCTGTCGGTGCCGCCGTCGGCCTTCCCCGTGGTCATCAAGCAGCTGAAGAAGCACCAGCTGGCCGACCAGCCGGGCGGTTCCTGGCGGCGCGCGATCATCGAGAAGCCGTTCGGCCACAACCTCGCCTCGGCGGAGGAGCTCAACAAGGTCGTCCACGAGGTCTTCGCTCCGGACCAGGTCTTCCGCATCGACCACTACCTGGGCAAGGAGACCGTCCAGAACATCCTGGCGCTGCGCTTCGCCAACACCATGTTCGAACCGATCTGGAACCGGTCCCTGGTGGACCACGTGCAGATCACCATGGCCGAGGACATCGGCATCGGCGGCCGGGCCGGCTACTACGACGGCATCGGCGCCGCCCGCGACGTCATCCAGAACCACCTGCTTCAGCTCCTGGCCCTGACGGCCATGGAGGAGCCTGCCTCCTTCGACGCGGACGCGCTGGCCGCCGAGAAGACGAAGGTGCTCGGCGCCGTGCGCCTGCCGAAGGACATGGGCCGCGACACCGTGCGCGGCCAGTACTCGGCCGGCTGGCAGGGCGGCGAGAAAGTGATCGGCTATCTCGACGAGGACGGCATCGACGCCTCCTCGAAGACCGACACGTACGCCGCGATCAAGCTGGAGATCGACAACCGCCGCTGGGCGGGCGTCCCCTTCTACCTGCGCACCGGCAAGCGGCTGGGCCGCAGGGTGACGGAGATCGCGGTCGTCTTCCAGCGGGCCCCGCACTCCCCCTTCGACTCCACGGCCACCGAGGAGCTCGGCTCCAACGCGATCGTCATCCGCGTCCAGCCGGACGAGGGCGTCACCGTCCGCTTCGGCTCGAAGGTGCCGGGCACGTCGATGGAGATCCGGGACGTGTCGATGGACTTCGCCTACGGCGAGTCCTTCACGGAGTCGAGCCCGGAGGCGTACGAGCGTCTGATCCTGGACGTTCTGCTCGGTGACTCGAACCTCTTCCCGCGCACCGAGGAGGTCGAGCTGTCCTGGAAGATCCTCGACCCGATCGAGGAGTACTGGGACAACAACGGCAAGCCCGCCCAGTACCAGGCCGGTACCTGGGGACCCGTCGAGGCGGACGAAATGCTCGAGCGACACGGACGGAGCTGGCGCCGGCCATGAAGACAGACCTGACGGACACCACGGCCAGCAAGGTCAACAAGGCGCTGGTGCAGGGCCGCCGGGCGATCGGCACCCCGGCCGTCGGCATGGTGCTCACGCTGGTCATCGTGACGGACGAGGAGAACGCCTACGACGCGCTGAAGGCCGCGAGCGACGCCGCGCACGAGCATCCCTCGCGCACGCTCGTGGTCATCAAGCGCGTCTCCCGCTCGCCCCGCGACCGCACGCAGTCCCGTCTCGACGCCGAGGTCCGGGTCGGCGCGGACGCGGGCACCGGCGAGACGGTCGTGCTCCGGCTGTACGGCGAGGTCGCGGACCACGCCCAGTCGGTGGTGCTGCCGCTGCTGCTGCCGGACGCCCCGGTGGTGGTGTGGTGGCCGGTGAACGCGCCGCTCGACCCGGCGAAGGACCCCCTGGGTGCCCTCGCGCAGCGCCGCGTCACCGACACGTACGCCTCCGAGCAGCCGGTACGGGACCTGGCCACCCGGTCCCGGGCCTACACGCCCGGCGACACGGACCTGTCGTGGACCCGCATCACGCCCTGGCGTTCCATGCTGGCGGCGGCCCTGGACCAGGTCGCCTGCGAGGTCCGGGCCGTCGAGGTGGAGGGCGAGGAGTTCAACCCGAGCTGTGAGCTGCTGGCGATGTGGCTCGCGGACCGGCTGGACGTCCCCGTGAAGCGCTCGCTGTCCAGCGGTCCCGGGCTGACGGCCGTCCGGATGGACACCAACTGCGGCCCGATCAAGCTGGACCGTGCCGACGGCTCCCTGGCGACGCTCTCCATCGAGGGCCAGCCGGACCGGGCGGTGGCGCTCAAGCGCAGAGAGACCGCCGAGCTGATGGCGGAGGAGCTGCGGCGCCTGGACCCGGACGACACGTACGCGTCGGCGCTGCGGTACGGGGTGGACCGGCTGAAGTCCTCGTCGTCGGTGCAGTCGGTGCAGTCGGTGCCCAAAAGTGGAGGGCGGGCAGGACTCGCCCTCCCCGCTCCCGTTGAAGCGGCTGCGAAAGCACCCGCTGCGGAAGCGACGGCGCAGGCACCGGTGAGGCGGGAACCGCCCGCGCTGGAGCCGGTACGGAAGGCGACGAGCAAGTGAGTACGGCACCGCAGCTGGTCGTGCACCGCGACAAGGAGCTGATGGCGCAGGCCGCGGCGGCCCGGCTGATCACCAAGATCGTGGACGCGCAGGCCTCCCGGGGTTCGGCGTCCGTGGTCCTGACGGGCGGCCGCAACGGCAACGGCCTGCTGGCCGCACTGGCCGCGGCGCCCGCCCGGGACGCGATCGACTGGAGTCGGCTCGACCTCTGGTGGGGCGACGAGCGGTTCCTGCCCGAGGGCGACCCGGAGCGCAACGTCACCCAGGCGAGGGAGGCTCTCCTCGACTCGGTGCCGCTCGATCCGAAGCGGGTGCACGCGATGCCCGCGTCGGACGGGCCGCACGGCACCGACGTGGACGCGGCGGCCGCCGCGTACGCGGAGGAACTGGCGCGGGCGGCGGGCCCGGAGAACCACGGTCCCGTGCCGACGTTCGACGTGCTGATGCTGGGCGTCGGGCCGGACACGCATGTGGCGTCGCTGTTCCCGGAGTTGCCGGCGGTGCGGGAGACCGAACGCACGGTCGTCGGCGTCCACGGCGCGCCCAAGCCGCCGCCTACCCGGGTGACGCTGACGCTCCCGGCGATTCGCGCCGCCCGTGAGGTGTGGCTTCTCGCGGCCGGGGAGGACAAGGCACAGGCGGCCGCGATCGCCCTCTCGGGCGCGGGCGAGATCCAGGCGCCGGCGGCGGGGGCGTACGGCAGGAGCAGGACGCTGTGGCTGCTGGACGGGCCGGCGGCTTCGCAACTGCCCCGTTCCTTGTACCCGCCGGCTTCGGCCTAGGCATGCCAGGGGGCTCGCCCCCCAGGAATCACGTTCCGCTTTGAGACGGGCGTAGCGCTCGCGGGTTGC
>NZ_JBEOXI010000282.1:0-9792 GCF_040296465.1 Streptomyces sp. NPDC002130 | reverse complement strand
AGCTGGATGCTGTCCTCAATGGCCTTGAGCTGGGTAAAGAACTCGTCGGGTTCCCGGCCGACCGTGAGGACCCGGAAGGTGTGGGCGTTGGTTCCAGGAGTCGGGGTCGTCCTGGTACCGGGTGCGCAGCCACTCCCACATCGCGGTGACCGTCTCCTGTACGGCGCGCGGCCCACGCCGGTCCATCACGAAGTGGGTGCCGTCCGCGCGCGTCTCCAGACGGTGCAGGTCCTGGGTGCCGGGCAGGGTGTGGTGCCAGGCCGCGTCCAGCCGCACCACCGACTCCGGCCTCGGGCGGCCCGTGACCACCGCGGCGACCGCGGTGTCCGCGAACAGCAGCCGGACGATCAAGGACTCGAGTGTGTCGTCCCCGGGCTGGTAGGTCGTGCTCAGCGCCTCCGAGATGACGACCAGGACCACCCGGTCGGGGTCCGCGGCGACCAGCTCCGCCGCCAGTGCCAGGGAGCGCGTCCCCGCGATGCACGCCCACTGGGTGGCCGGCAGCAGCATCGCATCGCTGCGGAGCGACAGCCGGTTGGCCAGGGCGATGTCCAGTCCCGGCAGCGCCGGGGTGGTGGAGTGACTGGTGATCAGGCAGTCGACGTCCGCGGCATCCAGCCCGGCTGTCTGCAGGGCCCCGCGCGCCGCACGCTCCCCGTAGGACTGCACGGCCTCCCAGGCGGGCGCGGTGCGCTCCTGGACGGTCTGCGGGGCGGGTATGGACTCGAGGGCGGCGATCACACGGTCCACGTCCTGCTGTGCGAACCCGTCGCGCGCAAGCGCCTCTTGGGCCGGCTCGATACCGACAGCGTGCAGACCGCTGCCCTTGCCTGGCGCTACGGCGGTCTCCAGCGGCAGCATCCAGCCGCGGGTCTCGATGCCCGTACTGGCGGCGATGCCGTCGATCCGCGGCGCCCACGCCGCATGCGGGTGCCGGTCGCTCACCTCCGCCACGATCTCGCTGGTCTTCACGGCGTGCTCGCCGTGTATGACGGCTGGCGGGCAGAGGTAAGCGGCCATGATGAGGCACCTTTCGAGGGGATACAGGGAGAATGTCGAGAGTGCTGTGTCATGGGTCACTTTGTGAGTTAGCGCCCAAGAGGATGCGGATGAGCCCCACTTCACGGGCGGTCATCCGTTTCGAGCATGGACGCCAAAGGGACATTTCCGCTGTGATGCAGACAACTAAGACGGGCTTTGGTCGGTGTGACACGGCCCACAGCATCGAGGTCATCCTTGGCCGCCCCCGGGCAGCGAGCTGCCGTCCCGCTACCGGATGGGCTCCAGCTTGCAGCGGAAGTGGCGCAGGAGCGGGCGTATTGACGTGGCGGCTGCCCGCGAGCCAGTGACCGGGGGAGCGGTGAGTACGCGGTACGAGTTCAGGGTCTTGGGGCCCCTCGAAGTCCTGCGCGACGGGCGGCCCGTGCGTATCGACGCGGCAAAGGTACGGCTGCTGCTGGCGGCTCTGCTCACGGAGGTCAACCACGTGGTCACCGTGGACACGCTGGTGCACCGGCTGTGGGGGGACGGCCCGCCCGGCCGTGCGCGCAACACACTCCAGAACTACGTCCTGCGTCTGCGCCGAGCCCTCGGTTGCCCGGCGGGCGGTGCGCCCGTGCTCACCCGCCCCCACGGCTATGTGATCGAGACCGCGCCGGACGCCCTGGGCCTGCACCGTTTCACCGCCCTGGTCCGGCAGGGCCGCACGGCTCTCGAAGAGGGCGCGGCGGCACTGGACGAACAGCGCCTGGACGCAATGGAGTTGCGGATCGACGCCGATCTGACCCTCGGTAGGGCCGCCGACGTCCTGCCGGAACTGCGGGGCCTCAGCGAGGAGTACCCGCTGCGCGAGAATTTCTGGGCTCAGCGAATGCTGGCGCTCTTCCACTGCGGACGACAGGGGGAGGCGCTGGAGAGCTACCGCGAGATCACCGCGTTGCTCGCCGACGAGCTGGGCGTTGCGCCCGGCGCCGGGCTGCGGCAGGTCCACCGGCGGCTGTTGACAGCCACTCCGGACCTGATCGAGGCCAGGGCGGTGAGGACGGCCTCACCGCCCCGGGACGTTGATCTGCCGGTGGAGATGACGACGTTCGTCGGCCGCGAGACAGAGATGGCCGAGGCACGCCACCTGCCGGGGACCGCCCGGCTCGTCACCCTCACCGGAGTGGGCCGGGTCGGCAAGACGCGGCTCGCCCTGCGGGTCGCAGCCGAGGTGGCCCCCTCCTTCGCAGACGGGGTCCGGCTCGCCGACCTCGCTCCACTGAGCGACGCGGACCTTCTCGACCGGACCGTGTCGGAGGCGCTCGGACACGGCGAAGCGGAGAGGGCCTTGGCTCCCTTGCAGGAGGCTCTCGCCCGGCAACAGGCGATCGGGGACAGCTGGGGGCCGGTCTGGGGTTTGGAGACACTGGCCTGGGCGGTGGCGGCCACCGGCGACTGCACCCGGGCGGCGTGGCTCCTGGGCGCCGCCCACCGCATGCGTCGGGACACGGGCGTGGCGTTGATCGGCCTGCGCCCGTTCCACGAGGCGCACCGCACCGCCGAGAGGCGGGTCCGCGCATCGCTGGACACCGAGGAGTACACGGCGGCCTGGTCCCGGGGCGCCTCCGCCGAGGACGCCCTGCGACAGGCGCGGGAGAAGGGGACGTCCCCCGCCGGGCCGGCCCGCACCCGAACGGGTGGTTCCCGCACTCCGACAGCGTAGGAGGACGCCTCACACAGGGCGCCGGAAGCTCCGAGATGGTCAGGAACCTGCGACCGGGACGGTGGACGCTGACCATCCGCACGGACGACCCGGGGAGTTGTATCCCCGTCCGGGCCACGGAGGGGCTGTCCGGCACCCGTTGGTTCCGCGCCTCCCGGCTCGGCCGCCCCTACTACGCCAAGCCGCGCGGAAGGGCCCGGGGGGAGCCCTGGTGCTGCGCGTGGCGCCGATCAGGCCGGCCGCGGCGCTCCGGCCGGCTCGGCTGACGCCGCAGCACGCGCGATCAGGCCCGGCCACCGGCCCGCGCACGGGCAGGGGCACGGGCACGGCCCCACTGTCTCCACTCAGTCGACGGGGATGCCCAGCCGCAGCGAGACGGAGCTCAGAGCTGAGCCCAAGGGGAGGGAAACCCTGGTGAGGGCGAGGTGGTCGCCGCGGGTCTGATCCCGGTTGACGATCAGTACCGGCTTCCCGGCCAGAGCCGCCTGGCGGACGAAGCGGAGTCCGGACATCACGGTCAGTGAGGATCCCAGGACCAGCAGCGAGGTCGCCGCACGGACCAACTCGCGGCAATGCTCGACCCGTTGCGGCGGAACGGCTTCGCCGAAGAACACGACGTCCGGTTTGAGGATGCCGCCGCATTCCGTGCAGGGAACCACGCGGAAGTCTGCGACCTGCTCGTCCGTGAGATCGGCGTCCCCGTCGGGGTTGATTCCGGCGGCCACGGGCTCGAAACCCGGGTTGGCTTCCTCGAGCCGCACGGCGAGTTCGCGGCGCGGGCTGGGGGCGCTGCAGGAAAGGCAGACGACCCGCGCCAGGGTTCCGTGCAGTTCCACGACGTCCTCGCTGCCGGCGGCCTGGTGCAGGCCGTCCACGTTCTGGGTGACGATACCCGAGAGGAGGCCGTGCCTTCCGAAGGCCGCCACGGCCCGGTGCCCGGCATTGGGGCGGGCTCCGCCGAACGTGCGCCAGCCGAGGTGGCTGCGTGCCCAGTACCGGCGCCGGGCCTCGGCGGCGGCGGTGAAGTCCTGGTAGGTCATCGGAGTGTGCCGGCTCAGACTCCCTCCCTCTCCCCGGTAGTCGGGGATGCCCGATTCGGTGGAGATGCCCGCGCCGCTGAGCACCAGCACTCCGCCGCTGCGCAGCGCATCGACGACCGGCTCGGGATCCGTGCTCCCCGGCGGCAGGTCCTCGGCAGGGGTCCAGCTCAGGGTGGGACGCATGCGCATGCCGTCAGGGTACGGAACAGCAGCCCGCCAAAGCGTTCTCCTTCAGATCATTGCAACGCGGTGAATGATTCCGTTGCGTCGAGCGTCAAGATTGTTGCCATGATTGGCGGCTTTGACCTGCACGTATAGCAGCTGTATGCAGTGATGGCATTGCACCTCAATCATGAAATGCGACGTAGCGTTTCCATTATCTGAAACTGTGCATCACGAGAAGCCCAGCCTGGCACTCCGGCGGTGGGAGGGGTCATGCCCCTGCCGCGCCCCACGGGCCTGGCCGCGCGGTTGACTCCGAGTCACCCGGCAACCCGGTTCGCGTCGAGGGCGACAGAGCCGAAATCAGAAGGAGACGTTTGGCCGGGCGGGATCGGCGTACCCGATGACTTAACAGAATCCTTATACGACGAAGCGGAGACGCACCATGGGCATCATTGCTTGGATCATCATCGGGCTCCTCGCCGGCGCCATCGCCAAGGCCCTGATGCCGGGCAAGGACCCCGGCGGCATCATCATCACGATGCTCATCGGTATCGTCGGCGGTCTGCTCGGCGGCTGGCTCGGCAAGGTCATATTCGGCGTGGACTCCATCGACGGGTTCTTCGACCTCTCCACGTGGATCGCCGCGGTCGTCGGCTCCCTCATCCTGCTCGCCCTCTACCGCCTCGTCACCGGCAACCGGCGTTCGCATCGCCACGCCTGACGCGTAGAAAGCAAACGCCCCTGTACACATGCTGATGGCTCCTCCCTCGCGAAGGGAGGAGCCATCAGCATGTGCGGGTGCCGGCCGCCCTGTAGCCGATCACGCCGAGGCTGAAGCACACCCGATCGAAGCCCCGCTCAGCAGGAGCTCCGCCACACCCCGAGTTCCGGTTTCTTCCGCATCGACGACAACCCCAGTCGGCGGGACTCGGCACAGAAAGCACTCCGCGGCTCCGCGTACTCAACGTGGAACACCGCCTTGCCCGCCGCGATGAACGGGGAGAGTTCGCCGCACTCGTCGTACTGGGCGCACTCCTCGTTGACCGCGAAGTCGAAATCGCCCACGAGCTGCGGAATTTGGGGCAGGTCGTTCTTCAGCCCCACCGACAGACCCCGCTCATGAGCGAGGGCCGCGATCATCCGGTTGTACCTCAGCTGGTCGCGTGCGGTCAGCGGAAAGCCGGTGTCATTGCCGTAGCCCTCCACCAGATCGGGTTCCACCGCGTCGAAGCCCTTGTCGCGGCACATGTCGAAGCGGCGTTCCATGATCGGTCGCAGAACGGTCAGCTGACGGATGTCCAGCCACCGCTCACCCGACCACCCGTTGGGCTCGCCGAGCACCGAGCGCGGGAAAGCGTCCCGGTCCGGCCGGAAGTCCTCCCACGCGCCGACGTTGACGTAACAGATGACCTTCCTTCCCGCGCGATGCAGCCGGGCCACGTCCGCCGCGGAGTTCTCGAAGCCGTCGATGTCGTAGACAGGCACATCGGCCGACGCGTCGACCCTGCCGTCGAGTTGCCACTGCCACGCGAGGCCCGGACGGGGCTTCCACACGGCTCGAGAGGGTGACGGCCTACTGTGCCCGTCGGCGGGTCGCTCGGCGCTGCCGGAGCAGCCCGTCAGCGCCGCGGCCGTCACAGCGGTCAGCAGAGCCGCGCACCACACCCCCGGCCTGCTCATCGCCCCGCACCGGTGAGCGCGGGTGTCAATCGGTCCCAGGGGTTGGGTGGTTCGCCCGTCACCGGGCCGCAGACCGCCGCTCCGCGCTCGTGCGCGGTGCGCACGGCGAGGGGCACGAGGGCTTCGGGCACGCCGTAGACGAGGTGGCACAGCCGCTCGGGTGGGTGCCGTGCGGTCCACGCCGGCCGGCTGAAGGCCGAGACGTACGTCGACCAGTGGCCCTCGAAGGTGACGGTCAGGTCGGCGAGGCGGGCGTATCCCGGCGCCGGGTGGACCCCGGGGTTGAGGACGACCGTCCCCGCACCCAGCCTGCGTACCGCCCGCACCAGCCTGCGGCAGGCCGGCAGTCCTTCCGCGGTCGCCGTCACCCGGTCCAGGAAGCAGCCGTCCGCCGCGTACCACTCCCGGTGCCGGCGCACATCCTCGGCGACGTCCGCCGGTTCGCGCACCCCGTAGTCGGTGTCGACGTAGCCCAGCAGACGCGCCCCCGCGGCCCGCAGCGCACCCGCCGCCGCGGTGAACGCCGGGTCGGGCACCTCGCCCGGCCCGCTCGCCGGATTGAGAACCACACCGTACGTGTGAGTCGCGGCGGTGATCAGCCGGTGCCAGGCACCCGGGTCCTCGGCCGGATGGACGTACAGCGGAATCAGCAGGCTCACGGCGTGCGGCCGCCTTCCCACAGGGCGGTCAACGCCTCGTCGAGGGAGTGCGCCGGACGCCAGCCCAGGGCCTGCACGGCCGCGGTGATGTCGGAACACTGCCACGACACCTGCGCCGAGCGGGCCGAGCCCGCCGAGCCCGCCGCGCTCTCCTCGATCCGGCCCCGGAAGCCGGCCAGGCCGGCCAGACGCCGGACCAGGTCGCGCACCGGGACGGCCCCGCCCCCGCCGATGTTGAGCACCGGTGGCAACGGTCCCGGAGCCGTGGCCGCGAGCACCGCCGCGCGCGCCACATCGCGTACGTCGACGAAGTCGCGGTAGGCGGACAGATCGCCGAGCCGCAGCACCGCCTCCGGGCCGGAGCCCGCCTCGCGCAGCAGTGCGGCGATCCGGCCGGGCAGTCCGGTGGGCGGAGCTCCCGGCCCCACCGGATTGCCCACCCGCAGCACCACCGCGTCCAGGCCCGAAGCGGTCACCGCGACCGTGCCCGCGAGCTTGGTCGCACCGTAAGGGCCGACCGGGCGGGTCGGCGCCGACTCCGTCACCGGGACGTCGGGCGTGCCCGGGCCGTACTCGGCGGCCGAGCCCAGGTGAACCAGGCGGGCCGCGGGGGCGGCCTCGCGCAGGGCGGCGCACAGCACCGCGGGACCGCGGGTGTTGACCTCGGCGAGGGTGACGGCGTCACCGCCGGTCGCGCCCGCGCAGTTGACGACGGTGTCGGGCGCGGCCGACGCGAGGGTCTTCGCCAGCCGCTCCGGACGGACACGGGCCAGATCGACGTCGAAGTCGGCGGCCGGAGACCGGCCACCGCCGATCACCAGCGCGCCCGGCAGGGTGCGCAGCCGCTCGACGACATGAGCGCCGAGATAGCCGGTGAAGCCCAGGACGAGAATGCGCATGACGTGCTCAGGCTCCCTTGAGCAGCAGCGACTTGCGGGTGGTGAACTCGGCGTTGGCCCGGTCGTAGTCGTCCGGGCGTCCGATGTCCAGCCAGTACCCGTCGAAGTCGTAGGCGTGCGGCTGGTTGTCGGTCTTGAGCAGGTCGAGCACCAACTCGTCGAAGCCTAGGGGCAGTCCGGCCGTGTAGCCGTCCAGGGTGCTGCGGGACAGGCCGTAGACGCCCATGGAGACGCGGTAGTCCATGCTCGGCTTCTCGGTGAACGCGACGACCTTGCTGGAGTCGGTGGTCAGCACCCCGAAATCGATGTGCACCTTGCGAGCGTACGTGGCGATGGTCAGCGGGGCCCCGGACGCGCGGTGCCGGCGCAGGACGTCGGCGTAATCGAGGTCGGTGAGGACATCGCCGTTCATCACCAGGAAGGTCTCGGGCAGCCGGTGGCGCAGGTTGAGCAGCGGTCCCATGGTGCCCAGCGGGCTGTCCTCGGTGGCGTAGTCGACGGTCAGGCCCCACTGCGAGCCGTCGCCGACGTAGGCGCGGATGATCTCGCCGAGGTGGCCGATGGCGATGGTGCAGCTGGTGAAGCCGGCCGTGGACAGCTGGCGCAGCACGATCTCCAGAATGGCGTGCTGGTCACCGATGGGCACGAGCGGCTTGGGCAACGCGGTGGTGTACGGCCGCAGCCGGACGCCCTTGCCTCCCGCCAGGATCACTGCGTGCATGGGGCTCCTCCTTCGTGAACGCTTCGTGGACGTGCGCAGACGTGACGGACGAGATCCGCTGTGTGGTGTCAGATGTTGTAGATGCCGGTCTTGTACCGGGCGAGGTTGGCAGGGTCGCGGAAGAACTCCACGGTGGACGCGAGGCCTTCCTCCAGGGTGTGCGCGGGCTGCCAGCCGGTGGCCGCCCGCAGCCGGCTCGCGTCCGCGACCAGTCGCATCACCTCGGAGTTCGCGGGGCGGATGCGGGCGGTGTCCTCGCGGACGTCGAGGGCGGTGTCCATCACCTTGCCGATCAGCGCGACCAGGTCACCGACCGAGATCTCCCCGCCGGTACCGGCGTTGAAGGTACGGCCCACGACCCGCTCGGCGGGCGCGCCGCCGACGGCGAGGAAGGCCTGCGCGGTGTCCTTGACGAAGGTGAAGTCCCGGGTGGGGCGCAGGTCGCCGAGGGTGATCGTGCGTTCTCCCGCCGCGACCTGCCCGATGACGGTGGGGATGACCGCGCGCATCGACTGGCGCGGCCCGAAGGTGTTGAAGGGCCGCAGCGTGACGACCGGGGTGTCGAAACTGGCGTGGTAGCTGTCGGCCAGCCGGTCCCCGCCCGCCTTCGAAGCGGCGTACGGGGACTGGGTGTTGATGGGGTGGTCCTCGGTGATGGGCACGGTCCGCGCGGTGCCGTACGTCTCGCTGGTGGAGGTGTGCACCAGCCGGGGCGTGCCGAGGGCGCGCACGGCTTCCAGTACGTTGAGGGTGCCGGTGACGTTGGTGTCCACGTAGCTGTGCGGAGCCTGGTAGGAGTACGGGATCGCGATCAGGGCGGCCAGGTGGTAGGCGGTGTCGGCGCCCTCGAGGAGGCCGCGGACGGAGCCGGGGTCCCGGACGTCCCCGAGGACGATCTCCACCTGCTCCAGGACGTCCGGGTGCAGGGTCTCCAGCCAGCCGTAGGAGGAGAAGGAGTTGTACTGGGCCATGGCCCGGACCCGGTGTCCGGAGGCGACCAGCGCCTCGGTGAGGTGCGAGCCGATGAAGCCCTCGGCTCCGGTGACGGCGGCGAGCGGTGCGGAGGTCAACTGCGGTGTCCCTTCGGATGGGTGGGATGTGAGCGGGGGGTGGGGCGCGGGCTCAGGCGTGTGGTGCGGGCCGGCCGAGCAGCCACAGCGCGCACGCCGACAGACACAGGGCGGCGGCGCCGCAGCCGAGCGGCAGGGCAAGGGCGGCGCCCGGTGGCAGCTGGAACACGACGACCGCTCCGGCTCCGGCCGCTGCCGTCAGGCAGATCCCGGCCGACGACCAGGCCGCCCCGAACGCCTGGAGCAGCAGCGCGGTCCACAGGACGGCGGCGAGCAGCAGCAGGGCGACCGGGTCGGCGCCGGTGAGCAGGGCCGCGGGCAGCAGCGGCGCGAGATAGGCGAGCAGGCAGAGCCCGAGGATGCCGGCCGAACGCAGCAGGAACCCGGCGGGTGTGGCGGTGGCGCGCAGCGCGGCGACCGACAGTCCGCGGTAGCGGTACAGCAGCCACTCCGCCGGCCCCATGCTCAGCGTCAGCACGATCACCGCGTACGGCTCCTCCCGCCCCTCCAGCAGCACCAGCACCCCGGCGGCCAGTCCGAACAGGCCGTACGGCAGTGACCACAGCAGACGCGGCCGGGTCGCGCCGGCGGCGGCCGGAACGGCGAGGGCGCCGCGCAGGACCCAGCCGGTGACGGCGAGGGTGGCGAGCAGCGCCAGCAGGGGCAGCCCGGCCCGGACCACGGGGCCGGGCTCCCACCACGGCAGGACGGCCGCACCCGCGAGCAGCGGGCTGAGCGCGGCCAGCAGCAGCCGTTCCCGGCCCAGCACCAGCAGGACACCGGCGGCCGCCAGATACGCGGACTGCGCGGCAGCAACCAGGGTCACCGGTCCGCCGCCCGCGGGCAGCGCGGCG
>NZ_JBEOXI010000281.1:0-9841 GCF_040296465.1 Streptomyces sp. NPDC002130 | reverse complement strand
CGCCCTGGACTACCGCGACTGGTTCACCTTCACGCCCTGGGTGGTGAACGACGCGGCACCGGGCAGCCGCCGTAAACTCTCCGGCCGCACGGGCCTGAGCCAGGGCGAACAGCGGGTCCTGTCCTACCTGGTCCTCTTCGCCGCCGCGGCGGCGCACTTCACCAGCCTCGCCGACACCGCCCCGCAGGTACCCCGCCTGATCCTCCTCGACGACGCATTCGCCAAGGTCGACGAGCCCACGCACGCCCGCCTCGGCCGCATCCTGGTCGACCTGGATCTCGACTTCGTCCTCACGAGCGAACGCCTGATCGGCAACTGGCCCGACGTACCGTCCCTGCACATCTACGAGTGCCTGCGCGACCCGCATGTGCGGGGCGTGGCCACGCTCCACTACACGTGGAACGGGCGGCAGCGGAGGCTGGTGTCGGTATGACGGGCGCCGAGCAGACCGAGGGGCCCCCGGACGCCGACGCCCTCGCGTTCCTCACCCGGCCGGGCCTCACCCGCCTCTGGACGGCGGCCCGCACCCGGCTGGAACGCAACGGCCTGCGACCGGCCGGAACCATCAGGCTCGGGGACCTGGACGCGCAGGAGCGCGAGGCGCTGTCCCTGCTCCTGGCCAGACCGGTCACCGGCCTCACCGCCACGATCCGCCTCCTGGACCTGGACATCCGCTTGCGCGCCAGCGCGGTCGGACGGGGCCTGCCTTCGACACTGGAGGAACTGGGCCCACCGCTGACCGACCGCCGGGCGGTCCGCGACGCGGCGGCGGCCGAACGGTCCCGAGTGTGGTCGACGGTCCAGGCCGAGCTGGACGCCACGTCGCTGTCCGCGCAGCCCTGGACGGCACAGTGGCTGGAGGAGATACGCCGTGGCGGCACACTCGCGCGCCAGGACCCGCACACCGCGACCACCGTCATCACTCAGGCCGTCCACACGCTGGCGACACTCTTCCCCGGCACGGACCCACGCCCGACCCCGGCCACCTGGGGCCGCGGCGAACTGGCCACCCGCGCCACCGGCTCGGCACACGGCCTGGACGACGGCACCTTGCTGTCCCGACTGGTCCTGCGCGGCATCGCACTGGCGCACGGTGTCGAGCTCCCGGCAGACGCACCCGCACGCCGGGCCCTGTGGCGCATGGCCTCGGTCACCCCGGACGAGGTCTCCAGCACGGTTCTCTCGTACGGCCTGCGCCCCACCGGCGGCACCTGGCAGGAGGCGGCACTGCGCGAGCGCGCCGCCCACCACATGGAGACCCACCTGACCCTGCGCGAACTGCGCACCCTGACCCTGACCATACCTCCCGGCACCCGGGTCCACGTCTGCGAGAACCCCCGCGTGGTCGAGGCCGCGGCCGACGCCGACCGTACGGCGCCCCTCGTCTGCACCTCGGGAAGCGCGACGACGGTCGTCCTCTCCCTCCTGGACGCGCTGGCGTCGTCCGGCTGCGCCTTCGTCTACCACGGCGACTTCGACTGGCCCGGCATCGCCCTGGCCAACCGGGTCATGCAGCGGTACGCGGCGGAGCCGTGGCGTATGCGCGCGGCCGACTACGAGTACCTCGCGACCCGCGCACAGGTGACGGGCACACCGTCGATCGCCCTCACTGGACCGTCGTCCGAGGCGGCGTGGGACACGGAACTGTCCCCCGCCATGGACGCCCTGGGCATCGCCCTGCACGAGGAGGCGGCGCTCGATCTGCTGCTGGAGGATCTCGGGTGAAGGCCCCGGGGCGCTCCGCCTCGCGGTCCACCGGACCGCCGGATCGGTGGCTCGGACCCCGCTCGGGCCGGACGGGGTCAGGCAGGCAGCCCGCCTGCGGCGAGTCGGTCACTCATGTCACTCACCAACCCCTTGCCCGAACTGCCGGCCGCGGTGAGCAGTTCCTCGAAGGTCCGCAGCCGGCGGAAGGTCTCGGCGTAGACCGTCTGCTTCTCGAGGGGAAGCTGGAGCACCTGGAGACGCCGGATGTCGACCCTGGACGAGCTGGAGGCATGGGTGCCGGCCTGGCGCCCGTTGGCCGGCGCGCACAGACAGCCGGCGAGGAAGTGCGGTTCCAGTTTCTCCGCGTCCACGCGCAGGAGGTAGAGCTGAGGGCCCAGGGCGGTCGGCGGGCCCTGGTGGACCCACGCCTTGAAGGCCCGGGCCACTCCGGCCACCACGACGTCGCCCTCCTCGGCGACGGCCGGGGCCGAGCCGGTGGGGACCGTCCCGCTGGGAGTGCCGTCGTGCAGGAGGTCGGCGATGGTGAGGAGCGGAACGGCGGACCCGCCCACGGGCGCCGCCGACTCCGGCGGCTGCTGGCCGGCGCGCAGTGTCAGTGCTCCGGCTTTGACGAGGTCTCCCACCGTCGTCGTGGTCTGTGGGGTACCGGCCTCGAAGTCGAGGGCGGACAGGCGCGTCGCGTGATCGGCCAGATCCGTCAGCAGCGATCCGAACTCGTCCCACTTGCCCGCGAGTTCCTTACCGGACGGCTCGGCCGCCGCCGCGGTGTAACGCCCCGGGGTGACATCCACCTCGTCGTCGAGAAGGTCGAGCAGCGGCACCCGGACGGCGCCCTGCGGCGGCTCCTGGCCCGGCTGGTCGAGGGCCGCCATCGCGGTGAGCACATAGAAACCGAGGCTGTCCCAGTCGGGGCTGGGTTCGCGCGTTCCCGGCCTCGCGAAACGGGTGGCGTCCACCAGGAGGGCGTCCTGGCTCGGGGGAGTGGCCGCGGAGCCGTCCGGGGCCGCGCGGAGGATCCACAACTGAAGTGACACGCTGTGTGGCTGGGCGCTGCCGGGAGGCAGGGAGACGACGGCGCGGAGCGCTCCGGTGCGCAGCAGGGAGCCGCGGATACGGCGGCCCGCCTTGCGTGACGCGACGGCCGGCGGAAGGACGATCACGGCGGCCCCGCCAGGCTTGAGATGGGACAGCAGGTGCTGCACCCAGGCCAGTTCGGGTTCGGTGCGAGGGGGCAGGCCGTGCGTCCAGCGCTGGTCGGTGGCGAGCTCCGCGTAGCCCCAGTCGCGTTCGTTGAAGGGAGGGTTGCACAGGGCGATGTCGGCCTGTGATCCGGCGAAGGGGTCGTCCCGCAGTGCGTCGGCGCTGACGATGTGTGTCCGGATGTCGTGGTCCTCCGCGAGGAACTCGAGCCGGGCGGCCGTCAACGCGGCGAGTGCCAGGTCCCTTTCGCAGGTGAGTACCTCCAGGCCGGGTCTGTCGTACTCCCGCACGGCCGCGGCGGCCAGGTGTCCGGTACCGGACGCCGGATCGAGGAGGGTCAGTCCGTCCTGTGCCGGGCCGAGGCGGACGGCGAGGGCGATCCGGGCCATCAGCGCGGCCAGTTGCGGCGGCGTGGTGCTCAGCTGCCGGACGTGCGTTTCCAGCCATCGTTGCAGCAGGAACTCGAAGACCTCCCGGGGGCCCTCTTTCCGCCCCACCCTCGCGGCCTCGGCGACCAGGTCACAAGCCCGCGCGGAGAGTTCGGGCGGGGCGGTGCGTGCCTTGCGGGAGCGCATCCGGTGAGCCGCCGCGGCGATGGCGAGCCCCGACTCGTTCCGGCTGCCGAGTGCCTCGAAGCGCGGCCAGAGGAGTTCGCGGCCGCCGATGTCCCTGAGCTTGCCGTTGTCCCGCAGCCACTGCTCGACCTCGGCCAGCGAGAACTGCGGACTGACGTCGGTGCCGCCGATGCGGGTGGGGAAGGAGTCGTGACGGCGGCGCCAGTTGCTCACGGCGGCCCGGCCCACGCCGGCGATCCGGGCGATCTCGGCCAGGCTGACGGGGACGGCTTCATGGGCACTCATGGTTAGGTCTCCGAGGTACTGGGCGGCTGGGCTGGTCGGCGTTCCCAGCGGCCGTTCATGCAGGGAAGGCTACTACCCCTATTGACTTTGTTCACAGCGTGTACGTTCCATCTTGTTGTGCAGGGAATGTGGAGGTCGGCAGAAATGGAGAGTCCCGCGCCGGGAATGGTGATCCATGACCGCTACCGGCTGGAGACCGTGCTGGGCCGCGGAGTGATGGGGCACGTCTGGCAGGCCCGCGACCTGCCCCTTGACCGGCCTGTCGCGGTGAAGACCGTCGCGGCGGAACTCCTGGCCGTGGCGAGCAGCCGCGACGCCGCACTCGCGCGGTTCGGCAGGGAGACGCGGGCGGCAGCGCGCCTCGACCACGCCAACGTCGCCACGGTCTTCGACGCCTCGATCACGGACGACACGTGCTGTCTGGTGATGGAGCTGATCGACGGCACCACCCTCGAGTACCTCTTCGACCAGCAGGAGGACGGCCGCTTCGACGTGCCCTCGGCTGCCGCCGTCGCCGCCCAGCTGTGCGCGGGACTGTCCGCGGTCCACGCGGCCGGCCTGGTGCACCGCGACCTCAAGACGCAGAACGTCATGATCCGCCGCGACGGCGTCGTGAAGATCCTCGACTTCGGCCTCGTCAAGCTGCTCGGCGACACCGACCCGCGGCTGACGATGACCGGCGAGGGCGTCGGCAACCTCGTCTGCGCCTCTCCCGAACTGCTGGCGGGCCGGGACCCGCTCGACGGCCGCAGCGACCTGTACGCCGTGGGCTGCCTCCTGCATCACATGCTCACCGGGGAGACGCCCTTCCCCACCGATCAGCCGGCGCTCCTGGCCTCCCACCACCTCGCCTCGCCCCCGCCCCTCGTCGCCGACGCGGGCGCACGCGTGCCCCGGGACCTCCAGAACCTGATCACGGCCCTCCTGGCCAAGCGGCCGGACGACCGTCCCGCGTCCGCCGCCGAGGTCTACGCGGGTCTGGCACCCCACCTGCCGGAGCCGGACCCCGGGCTGGCGGTCAGCCGGACTCCGCCCGAGGACCCGCGCCGCCCTTTCCTCGTCCCCCAGGGCCCGCTGCCCCTGTGAACGACGGCCTCACCGGGTTACGGCAAGACCCCCGCGGTCGTTGCGGGCTGCACCTTTTCGGTCACACCCGGCACAGGAGTGTCATCACCGGTGACAGAATGTCTCCGTCGGCCGGGGCGCCGTGACGCCCCCGGACGACGCGGGACGCGGCGGGCGCGGCAGGCGCCGGAACTGGGGGCGGGGCGCGATGCGGCGGAGCCTTGGGCGGTACGAGCTGACGCACGAGCTCGGCCGCGGCGGGATGGGCGTCGTCTGGGCGGCCCACGACCGCGACCATGACCGCGAGGTCGCAGTCAAGCTTCTCGCCACCCGCGGCCGCGATGCCGAACCGAGCACGCTGGAGCGCCGGTTCCTGCGCGAGATCCGCCTGACCGGCCGCCTCCGGCACCCGGGCGTCCCCGCCGTCCACGACCACGGCAACCACGAGGGCGAGCTGTACCTGGTCATGGACCTCGTCCCCGGTCGCGCCCTGGACGCCGTCCTGAAGAACGACGGTCCGCTGGGCGTCGAGCAGGCGGCGGACGTGGCCCGCCGCACGGCCGAGATCCTGTCCTACGCCCACGGCCAGGGCGTCGTGCATCGCGACCTCAAGCCGTCGAACCTGATGCTGACCCCCGACGGCGAGATCAAGGTCCTGGACTTCGGGGTCGCCGCGGCTCTGGAGCCCCAGCCCGGCGAGACCCGTTTCACCGCCGCGAACGCCACTCCCGGCACGGTCGTCTACATGGCGCCCGAGCAGGCCGTCGGCCAGACCGTGCCCGCGAGTGACCTGTACGCGCTGGGCTGCGTCCTGTACGAACTGCTCACCGGCGCGCCGCCGTTCACCGACGCCAGCCCGTTCATGCTGTACCACCGGCACGCTCACGACCCCGTCCCGCCGCTCGCCGACCGCCGCCCCGGCGTGCCGGACGGACTACGGGCGCTGGTCGAGCGGCTGCTGGAGAAGAAGCCCGAGGACCGGCCCGCCTCCGCCGAAGAGGTCGCCGCCCTGCTCGCCGCCTGGGCGCCCCGCCCGCCCTCCGTCGCCGGGATCGTGCCCGCTCACCCGCGGCTCGTTGAGCTGGCGGCCCTGCGCCGGGCGGGACGTCCGGCCCACGCCCTGGAGGGGTACCGCGAGCTGATGGACGGCCCCGGCCTCGACCGCGCGGGCATGCTCGCCGCCCGCGCCGGAGCCGCCCTGTGCGCGGGGACGCTCGGCCGCACCCGCGAGGCGCTGGACGAGCTGAAGTCCGTCCTCGCCGAACAGCGCAGCCTGCTCGGGCCGGGCCACCCCGCCGTGCTGGATACCCGCTACGAGATCGCAGTCCTGCTGGTCCGCAGCGGGGAACGGCACGCCGCCGAGGAGTTGTTGCGTCGCCTGGCCGACGAGGAGGACACGGTCCTGCCCGAGTCCGACGCCGGACACGGACGGAGCCGCACGCTGCTGGAACGGCTGCGCCGCATGCGCTGAGCACCACCAAGGCCCGAACCCGACCATGCGAGAATTTGTAATCTCTGTTCACAGAGTATGGCTCGGTGTTAGCCTGCCGTCACGTCGTTCCGGAGGGGAGACAGGACACGGGACACTGTCTACGGACGACGGCAGGTGAACACCGAGGGGAACAGCGCCCATGACGCCAGCAGCTCAGCGCGAGACCGAGCGGACGGGGGCGCAGCCGCTCCCCGAGGAAGGGAATCTGGTCGAGGTACGCGGCCAGTCCTGGGTGGTCGCCCGCGTCGAGCCGTCCCCGGCCGCCCCCGACGTCGAGGAGAACCGGCGCCCCGCGACCCTGGTCCACCTCCAGTCCGTCGCCGACGGCCGCTTCGGCGACACCCTCTCCGTGATCTGGGAGGTCGAGCCCGGCCGCCGCGTCCTGCCCGCCGGCTCCCTGCCCGACGCCTCCACCGGCTCCTACGACTCCCCGAACCGCCTCGCCGCGTTCCTCGACGCCGTCCGCTGGTCCGCCGTCGCCTCCGCCGACGCCCGGACCCTCCAGGCCCCGTTCCGCTCCGGCGTCGCCGTGGAGCCGTACCAGCTGGAGCCGGTCTCCCGGGCAGTCGGCGCGCCCCGCGTCAACCTCCTCCTCGCCGACGACGTCGGCCTCGGCAAGACCATCGAGGCCGGCCTCGTCGTGCAGGAACTCATGCTGCGCGGCCGGGCCCGCCGCACCATGGTCGTCTGCCCGGCCGGCCTCACCCTCAAGTGGCGCGACGAGATGGCCGAGAAGTTCGGCCTGGAGTTCACCATCGTCGACTCCGAGCACTGCGCCCGCCTGCGCCGCACCCACGGCACCGCCGCCAACCCCTTCCGCGTCCACCCGCTGACCATCGTCTCCCTGCCCTGGCTGCGCGGCCAGAAGGCCCAGCGCCTCCTCGACGAGGTCATCGGCGCGCCGGAGGAGAGCCCCGACGGCGAGCACAAGCGCTTCTTCGACCTGCTCGTCCTTGACGAGGCCCACCACGTCGCGCCCGCCGCGCCCAAGCAGGTGTACGCGGTCGACTCCCAGCAGACCAAGCTGATCCGCCGCCTCGTCCCGCACTTCGAGCACCGCCTCTTCCTCTCCGCCACCCCGCACAACGGCTACCCCGAGTCGTACACGGCGCTCCTCGAACTCATCGACGACCAGCGCTTCGCACGCGGCGTGGACCCGGACAAGGAGGCGCTGAAGGACACGGTCGTACGACGCCTCAAGTCGAGCATCCTGGAGCGGGACGGCGTGACGCGCCGCTTCCACACCCGCGTCACGCGCGAGCTCTCCGTCGACTACACGCCGCAGGAGCGGGCGATCCACGAGCTGCTCGGCTCGTTCGCGGAACTGCGGCGCAAGAAGCTCACCCCCAAGGCCCGCGGCGGCCGCCGCGCCGCCGACCTGGTGACCCTGCTGCTGAAGAAGCGCCTGTTCTCCTCCCCGGCGGCCTTCCTGCACACCGTCCAGGTCTACCTCTCCCACCTTGAGGACACCGGCGGCCCCGCGCGCACACGCTCGGCTGCCGCCGAAGTCCCGGAGTGGCTGGAGGAGTTCGCCGACCTCGTCGCCGACCTCGACGACACGGGCCTGGTCGACGCCGAGGACGACGCCCTGACCCGCTCCACCTCGCTCACCCCGGCCGAGGACGGCCAGGAACTGGACCTGCTCCAGGAGATGGAGCGCTGGGCCCTCACCCACGAGGCCGCCCCCGACTCCAAGGCCGAGGCGCTGATCGCCGAACTCAAGGCGATCTGCCGCCCCGACGGAAAGAAGTGGACCAACGAACGGGTCGTGGTCTTCACCGAGTACCGAGACACCCAGAAGTGGCTCCACGACCTCCTCCAGCAGGAGAAACTCACCGACGGGGGCCGCGTGGAGCGCCTGCACGGCGGCCTGTCCGCCGAGGAGCGCGAGCGCATCCGCCTCGGCTTCCAGGCCGAGCCGTCCCGCGCGGAGGGCAAGGTCCGCATCCTCCTGGCCACCGACGCCGCCGGCGAGGGCATCGACCTCCAGAACCACTGCCACCGCCTGATCAACTACGACATCCCCTTCAACCCCAACAAGCTCGAACAGCGCATCGGCCGCGTCGACCGCTGGGGCCAGAAGCACGACCCGGAGATCACCCACTTCATCGGCTCCGGCTGGCAGCAGGCCCAGGCGGGCTCGTACGAGGCCGACCTGGAGTTCCTCTCCCGGGTCGCGAAGAAGGTCGCACGCATGGAGCAGGACCTCGGCTCCGTCAACGCCGTCCTCGCCGACGCCGTCCAGCGCCGGATGACCGGCGACACCGCGCCGGTCGACATCGAGAACGCCGAGCCCAGGCCGATCAAGGGCCGTCGCACGGGCGGCGAAGTCGCCCCGGAGCAGAACGTCACCGCGCAGACGAAACGGCTCGCGGACCAGTACGACGAGACGGTGACCGCGCTCGGCCTCACCCCGGGCAACGTCAAGCGCGTCGTGGACACCGCGCTCGCCCTGGACAACCAGCCGCCGCTGCTGCCGTCCACACTCCGGGCGGAGGACTTCGAGCCGGGCGACCTCTTCGACGTACAGCCCCTGTCCGGCAGTTGGGAACGGGCCACCCGCGGCCTCGCCCACAAGCTCCGTGAGGGCGAGCAGCGCCCGCTCACCTTCTCCCCGGCGGTGGCCGCCCAGGGCAGGGACGACGTGGTCCTCGCCCACCTCAAGCACCCGCTCGTGGCCCTCTCCACACGCCTGCTGACGGCGGCCGTCTGGAACGCGGACCTGATCGGCCTCCACCGTGTCACCGCCGTCGTCTCCGACGACCCGGCCGTGACCACGACCCTCGTCTCCGCGTACGCCCGGTACGTCCTCGTCGGCACCGACGGCACCCGTCTGCACGAGGAAGTGCTGTACGCGGGCGGCTGGTTCGGCGACACGGGCCGCTTCCGCCGCTGGGAGTCGGTCAACGAACAGGGAAGGGTCCTCTCCGGGGCCCTCACCGAGGGCATCGAGGCGGCCCCCCACCTGCGCAGGGAGCTCACCGAGGCCTGGCCGCGACTCCGCGACCCGCTGTACCGGTCCCTGGAGGCCCGCGCCGGCGAACTCGGCCGCCAGCTGGAGAGCAGGCTCGCGGACCGCCGGGCGGAGGAGGAGCGCCGCATCACCGCGACCCTCGACCGCTTCGAGGCCACCCTGCGCGCCAAGCTCAAGGAGGAGGGCGACGGCGAGGGTGAACAGCTCGCGCTGCTGTCCACGCACGAGCTGACCGGCCACGAGCGCCGCCAGTTCGAGGACGACCGCCGCCGCTGGGACGACCGCCTCAAGGGCCTCCCCGCCGAACGGACACGCGAACTCGCCGCTATCGCCGCCCGCTACCGCGAGCCGCGCTCCCACCTCTTCCCCGCCGCCGTCGTCTTCGTGATCCCCGCAAAGGAAGCCCGCCGATGAGCCCCCGCCGCCCTGTGAGCTGCCGGTGACCTTGGCGCCGTACGCGAGCGCGTCCCGCACGCCGTGGGCTCCCGGGAAACTGGGCAGCAGGGCGGGGTGCGTGTTGAC
>NZ_JBEOXI010000280.1:0-9897 GCF_040296465.1 Streptomyces sp. NPDC002130 | reverse complement strand
GACTACTACGTGGTCCTCGGACAGCGCGGCCCGACCGCCGTGATGGTCGCGGCCTGGCTGGGCTGGCGCTCCTGGCGGCAGCACACCCTGCGGCCCCTGCTCGCACTCGGCGTCTCACTGCTGCTGCTGAACATCACGGTCGGCGCCGCCAAGTACGGCATGGGCCGCCTGGGACCGCACTACGCGACCATCATCGGCTCGAACGAGATGTGGCTCGGCGGCGATATATTTCCGAGCGGTCACACCGCCAATGCCGTGGTGACCTGGGGAATCCTGGCCTACCTGGCCTCCAGCGCGAGAGCGCAGCGCTGGCTGTCCGCCGTGTCCGCGGTGACCTCGCTCGGCGTCGGGATGGCCACCGTCTACCTCGGTACGCACTGGCTGAGCGATGTACTCCTCGGCTGGACCGCGGGTCTGCTGATCCTGCTCGGCCTGCCGTGGTTCGAGCCGCTGATCGCCCGTGCCGAGGACGCGATCTTCGACCTGCGCGACCGTCTGCGGGCCCGCAGGCGCCGTACCTCGGCGGTCCCGGTCGGCGCGCCGCCCGTCGTGGTCACCCCCTTGCCCGAGCGTGACGACATCGCGGCCCGCTCGTCGCGGGCCACGGTGCATCTGGCGCCGGGCCCGCACACGGTCCGCTCGGAGCGCTCGCCGATCACCCCGGCCGGCAGCCGCCGCCCGCCGCACGGCGAGCGCCACCCGCGCGGTTCCGCCTCGTCGGCCCGGCCCGTGACGGGCGGCTGACCACCGGACGGTACGCACCCCCGCCCGGCATGCGAAGGCCCCGGTTCCGGAGCGGAACCAGGGCCTTCGCCGGATCTCAGCCCTTCCAGGCCCGCGCCACTCGGCCGCCCTTGACCTCGAAGTTCAGCCGGCCCACGCGGTACTCCATCGTGATGATCGCGCCGGGCGGCAGCGCGCGCACCGTCGGCCAGCCGCGCTCACGCGCGAGGCGTTCGGCTTGGCCGGCCTCCAGGCCGACATAGGTGTCCGGGCTGTCGTCGGGTTCCGCGGAAGGTGTCGGAGTCGGTGCCATGCCGCCACGCTATGTCCTGCCCGGCGACCGCGGAAGTCCGGGTCGGCGACCGCGCACGTCGGGTCGCGGCGGTCACTGTCCGCCTCCCGTCACGCTTCTGTCACAAGATCACGACAGGAGTTTCGGGAGCTGTCCGTCACACGGACGAGCGGTTCCGTACGCCTTCCGCAGGCATTCGATCGTAATTCCCGCGTGTCCCATGAGCTCATGGAAAAAGCCCGGCGGAAAGTTCCGGGAGAGGTGCCTTCGAGCTCCGTTCCTTTCCGCTGCCGGACCGGCCCGGCGAAGTCGGCGCGGCACAGGAAATGCATGGCTTCGGCACACAGAGGCCGATACGCCCCCTGTCGGAGCGCGCTGTGACGCGAGCATCATGGCGTGAGCTCGCGGGCACGTGAGGCGCGGGCTGCGGCGGGCCCGGTGCGCGATCAGCGAAGGGGCGAGCGAGCGATGAGGACGCAGACCGTACAGGCGGCGGCGCCGTCCGAGCCGCGGACGCGGCACGGACGGGTGGTGATCGACTGGCTGACGACGACGGACCACAAGAAGATCGGCCACCTCTACCTGATCACGTCGTTCCTGTTCTTCCTGGTCGCCGGAGCGATGGCGCTGCTGATGCGCGCCGAACTGGCCCGCCCCGGACTGCAGATCATCGACAACGAGCAGTTCAACCAGGCGTTCACGCTGCACGGCACGATCATGCTGCTGCTGTTCGCGACGCCGACGTTCGCGGGCTTCGCCAACGAGCTGATGCCGTTGCAGATCGGCGCGCCCGACGTGGCCTTTCCACGGCTGAACATGTTCTCGTACTGGCTGTTCCTGTTCGGCGGGCTGATCGTGCTCGGCTCGCTGCTGGTGCCCTCGGGCCCGGCCGACTTCGGCTGGACCGCCTACGCCCCGCTCAACAGCGCGGAGCGCACGCCGGGCATCGGGGCCGATCTGTGGATCATGGGTCTGGCGCTGTCGGGCTTCGGCACGATCCTCGGCGCGGTCAACTTCGTCACCACGATCATCGGGATGCGCGCCCCGGGCATGACGATGTTCCGGATGCCGATCTTCGTGTGGAACACCCTGTTCACGTCGATCATGATCCTCATGGCGTTCCCGGTGCTCGCGGCGGCCCTGCTGGTGCTGGAGGCGGACCGGCGGTTCGGCTCGCAGGTGTTCGACGCGGCCAACGGCGGGGCGATCCTGTGGCAGCACCTGTTCTGGTTCTTCGGCCACCCCGAGGTGTACATCATCGCGCTGCCGTTCTTCGGCATCATCACGGAGATCATCCCGGTGTTCAGCCGCAAGCCGTTGTTCGGCTATCTGACGCTGGTCGGGGCGACGATGGCGATCACCGGCCTGTCGATGATCGTGTGGGCGCACCACATGTTCGCCACCGGTGCGGTGCTGCTGCCGTTCTTCTCCTTCATGAGCTTCCTGATCGCGGTGCCGACGGGTGTGAAGTTCTTCAACTGGGCCGGCACCATGCTGAAGGGCTCGCTGTCCTTCGAGACGCCGATGCTGTGGGTGACCGGCTTTTTGGTGACGTTCCTGTTCGGGGGCCTGACCGGGGTGATCCTGGCGTCGCCGCCGATGGACTTCCACGTGACGGACACGTACTTCGTGGTGGCGCACTTCCACTACGTCGTCTTCGGCACCGTCGTCTTCGCGATCTTCGCCGGGTTCTTCTTCTGGTGGCCGAAGTTCACCGGGAAGATGCTCGACGAGCGACTGGGCAAGATCCAGTTCTGGGTGCTCTTCGTCGGCTTCCACACCACGTTCCTGGTGCAGCACTGGCTGGGCGCCGAGGGCATGCCCCGCCGGTACGCGGACTACCTCGCGGCGGACGGGTTCACCGCGCTCAACACCGTGTCGACGATCGGCGCTTTCCTGCTCGGCATGTCGACGCTGCCGTTCCTCTACAACGTGTGGAAGACCGCCAAGTACGGCGAGAAGGTCGAGGTGGACGACCCCTGGGGCTACGGCCGCTCCCTGGAGTGGGCGACCTCGTGTCCGCCGCCGAGGCACAACTTCACGACGCTGCCCCGGATCCGCTCCGAGTCTCCGGCGTTCGACCTGCACCATCCGCAGTACGCGGCGGTGACTGCGCAGCCCGAGCCAGAGCGCCATCAAGCCGGTCCCGAGTCGTCCTGATCGCCTCGATCAGCCCGACCGGCTCCAGCACCTCGAACTCGAAGCCCAGCATCATCACGTGGATGACCATCACGTCGAGGCTGCCGGCGCCGCAGCGCAGCAGGCAGGTGTCCGGGCCCTCGGCCTCCAGCACCCCGGCCGAGGGCGAGATGTGCTCGGCGGCCTCGTCCAGTGGCACCAGCAGCCGCACGACGGCGTGGGTGGCGTACGCGCGCGTGGAGACTCCCTGGGAGACGTAGGCGGCGAGGTCCTCCGCGGGGGGCTTGCGCGGAGTGAAGCGCGGGCCGTGCGGCGGTCTGGGCGTGACACGGTCCACGCGGAACGTGCGCCAGTCGTCCCGGTCGAGGTCCCAGGCGACCAGGTACCAGCGGCGCTCGGTGCACACCAGGCGGTGCGGTTCGACGGTGCGGCGGGAGGGCGTGCCGTCGTGGCCGCGGTACTCGAAGCGCAGCCGCTCGGCGTCCCGGCACAGATGGGCGAGCTCGGTGAGTACGGCCGGGTCGACCGAGGAGGGCAGCGTGCTGCGCAGCATCGGCACGGTGACGGCGTTCAGAGCGCTGACCCGGCGGCGCAGCCGGTTCGGCAGCACCTGTTCCAGCTTGGCGAGGGCCCGGACCGAGGTCTCCCCGATGCCGTCTATGCCCTGCCCGGCGGCGGTGCGCAGTCCGACCGCCACGGCGACGGCCTCGTCGTCGTCCAGGAGCAGCGGCGGCAGTTCGGCGCCGGCGCCCAGCTGGTAGCCGCCGCCGGTGCCGGGGCTGGCGTTGACCGGGTAGCCGAGTTCGCGCAGCCGGTCGACGTCCCGGCGCAGGGTGCGGGCGCTGATACCGAGCCGGCCGGCCAGATCGGCACCGGACCACTCGCGGTGGGCCTGGAGCAGGGACAGCAGACGCAGCAGACGGGCCGAGGTCTCCAACATGGGGCGAGTCTGCCAGGCCTTGCGGACAGCCACTGTCCTCAAGGCTCGTAGGCCAGTTGCGGGACGGTGAAGCAGGTGCGGTTCATGTCGCCCTGACCCACCCAGCCCCTGCCGTCCTGCCAGCGGGCCACCGACAGGCAGGTCCTGCTCGTCCTCGGCGGCTCGGGGAGGCGTTCGAACCGGACGGGGAGCAGCAGCCCTCCGGCGGTGTAGCCCTGGCTGCGGTCCATGAACGAGTCGACGCAACGGCGCGTGACGCCCGTCGCCGCGCAGGACTTGGCCGCGTCCGTGAACCACCGCGCGGCCGCCCACCCCTCCAGCTGCCACTGGGAGTGCGTCTTCAGGTCCTTCGTCGCCTCGCGGAACTCCCGTACGGCGGGGTGGCCGGTGTCGTCGAAGTTGCGGCTGGCGCCGGTCGCCCAGAGGGCGTTGCGGCAGCGCGGGGCGTCCTTGTAGTCGTCGGTGACGGTGGACGTCCAGTTCTGCACGTTGGTCACCTTGGCGGTGACGTCGGCGCCGGTCTCGTCCATGGCCTGGCAGAGCCGCGCGTTGCCGTGACCGTCGATGGCGTCGAACACCAGGTCGACTCTCTGCTCCTTGAGATCGGCGGCGACGGCGCGGAAGTTGGGCAGGGCGAAGTCGACCTGCTCGGTGACGACCTTGTAGCCCTCGGCGCGCAGGCCCCGCTCGACCAGCCGGGCGTAGGCGGCCGAGGCGGACTGGTTGTAGGAGACGACGGCGGCGGTGCGGGCGCCGTGCTCGCGTTTGAAGTAGCGGTAGACCTCGGTGCCGCCGTACAGCCTGCCGTCCCAGCCGGCGGTGCCGTCGCGGGGCGCGAGGCTGCCGTAGATGCCGTAGAGGTGCGGGTAGGTGTCGTAGGCGGCGCCGATGGGCTGGCCGCCGATGTCGGGCACGCGCGCGCGTGCGACGCGGGAGGCGCCCGCGTAGTCGAGCGCGGTGGTGGCGACCAGGGCTACGACCTCGTCCTCCTCGACGAGCTTGTGCACGCACTCGTTGTTGCCGACGCCGCTGCCGCCGTCGTCGCAACGGCGTACCTCGACCCGGCGCCCGTCGATGCCGCCGCGCGTGTTGAGCCGCTCGAAGAAGGCCAGGGCGCCGTCGCGCGGGCCGGTGAAGGCGCTGCCGCCGACGGGGCTGGTGGCGCTGGTGATGATGCCGACCCGCAGGGGCGCGGACTCGCGGGGCGGTGGGGTGCGGTCGTCGTGCCGGAAGTCGCTCTCCGGGAGCCGGCTGCCGCAGGCCGCGCTCAGGGAGAGCAACAGGACCGCGGCGAGTGCCTCAGCAGCCCGGGATCGGTGACGCATTGCCGCTCAGTTGCACCAGCGCGCACAGCGTCTTGGCGGACACCTTCCAGGTGCCGTCCTGCTCGACGGCGCTTCCGGAGGCATCGGGCAGGGCGGTCGCGCCCTTCAGGGTGAGTGTGTAGGTGACGTCCGCCCCGGTCGCCGAGGTGAACTCGACTTTGGTGACCTTCGCCTGGACCTGCCCGCCGCGCTCGTCGCCGCTGAAGGCCTGCAGGACCGGGCCCATCCGGTCGCCGTTCTCCAGGACGGCCTGCTTGTCCTCGGCCGAGGTCTTCGGGTCGAAGAACTTCTGCCAGTTCTGCCTGATCTCCGTCTCGGCCGCGGCCCGGTCCGCCGGGGCGCTGGCCGGCGCGCTCGTGGTGCGCTCCGCGGTCGGTGTGGGCGGGGTGCTCTCGCTGCCGCCGCCGCTGTCGTCGCTGCATGCCGCGAGGGCCGGGGCGAGGGCCAGGACCAGGGCGGCCGCGATCGCCGTGCCCCGTCCCGCGGTGCGTGGGCCCCCCGTCGCGTTCCCCCGCCTGAGGTCGCTGCCGAGAACCATCTGGCTCACCACCGGGTGTCGGTCCGGGCCATGTGCGCCCGGTGCTTTCAGGGTCAGCTTCCACAGGGCATAGTGCAAGCGATCGGCCGACTTGAACAGGCAGCCCGACGCACGCACAGCCGAATCCGACGTGTGGGAGCCAGCGATGCGGACCAGCCGACTGCGGACCGTGCATCCCGTCCTGTGGGCCGGCTGGGCCGCCCTGGCCGCCGGCGCGGTGCTGTGCGCCGTGGGCTGGTACGGAGTCTCCGGCGAGCGTTACGCCGAACGGCAGCTGCCCTACCTGGCCTCCTGCACGATCCCCGGGGCCGCTCTGATCATCGCCGGGGCGGTGCTGCTGGCCCAGGGCAGGGGTTCGGTCGCCGCCGCGCGCGTGGAGGAGCTGCACGGCCTGCTGGTGGCGGCAGAGCCGGCGGGGACGGAGGAGACCGGCCGGGCGGCGCTCGCGCCGCTCGCGGTCAGCGGCGACCTGCTGATGGTGCCGGGCGGCACACTGTGGCACCGCGCGGACTGCCCGCTGGTCGCCGGCAAGGCGGAGGCGGTCCCGGTGGACTCCAAGCTGGTGGCGAGCGGTGAGCTGGATCCCTGCCCGATCTGCGAGCCGGCCGAAGAAACCGACTGATGTCCTCGCTGACGTACGACCTCACGCTCGCCGGGCTCTCGGTCGGCAGCGCGGCGGCTCTCACCGGGATCGGCCTGATCGTGACGTACCGCGCGACGGGCGTGCTCAACTTCGCGCACGGCGCGATCGCCATGGTGTGCGCGTACGGCTTGCGGCAGTGCGTGGTCGAGTGGGGCTGGCCGCTGTGGCTCGGGGCGGCGGTGACGCTGCTGGTGCTGGCGCCGGGGCTGGGGGTGGTCCTGGAACGGTTCGTCTTCCGGCCTCTGGCGGTCCTCGGCGGCGATCCGGCGCAGACGCTGGTGGCGTCC
Organism: Streptomyces sp. NPDC002130; assembly: GCF_040296465.1. Classification (NCBI taxonomy): domain Bacteria; kingdom Bacillati; phylum Actinomycetota; class Actinomycetes; order Kitasatosporales; family Streptomycetaceae; genus Streptomyces; species Streptomyces sp. NPDC002130. The sequence goes on along the minus strand of NZ_JBEOXI010000280.1, from coordinate 3,010 downwards.
ATCGGGGTGTTCGTCCTGCTGGTGGGCGGCGCGGCGCTGCTGTGGGGGCAGGGGGCGCGGGACGACGCGCCGGTGCTGGTGCCGGACGAGCCGTGGGGGCAGCTGGCGGTGGTGCTGGTGCTGGCCGCGGGGGTCGCTGCGGTGGTCCGCCGGACGCGGTTCGGGCGGGAGCTGCGGGCCGTGGTGGACGACCGCCGGCTCGCGGTGCTGGGCGGTATCGACGCGGACCGGGTCGCGGCCACCGGCTGGGCGTTCGGTTCGTTCACGGCAGGGCTGACGGGTGTGCTGCTGGCGCCGTACGTGCGGCTCGACCCGTACGGTCTCTCGCTGCTCGTGATGGAGGTCGTCGCCGTCGCGGTGGCCGCGCGGATGCGGAGCCTGCCGGTCGCGGTGGCGGTGGCGCTGGGCATCGGGGTGGCGCAGAGCCAGCTGACGCGGCTGCATCCGCCGGGCTGGGCCGAACCGCTGCTCCAGGCGGTCGGCACGAACCTGTTCGTCGTCGCGTTGCTGGTCGCGGCGCTGGTCCTGCCGGGCGTCGGGGAGCGGGATGCGCTGCCGCGTACGGCCACGGCGCGCGTGCCGACCCCGCCGGGCGCCTGGGTCGTGGTCCTGGTGCTGTTCCTGCTGCCGCTGGGTCTCGCGGGCCGGGACCTGCACACCGCGGTCCAGGTGCCGGCGCTGGCCGTGATCCTGCTGTCCCTGGTGGTGGTCACCGGACGCAGTGGCCAGATCTCCCTGGGGCAGGCCGCGTACGCGGGTCTGGGCGCCCTGTTCACGGCGCTGCTGGCGTCGGGCCGCTTCCCGGGCCTGCCCCGCCTGCCGGAACTGGCGGCCCTCGCGGTGGCGGTCGTACTGGTGGCGCCGCTCGGCCTGCTGACGGGCTGGCCGGCGATCGGCCGCCGGGGGCTGGCCCTGGCGCTGGCGACGTTCGCGGTCGGGGTGGGGGTGAGCCGCTTCGTCTTCGCCCAGCCCTACGCCACGGCGGGCCTCACGCTCGGCCGCCCGGCGGGCTTCGACGGGGACCGGGCGTACTACGTCCTGGAGCTGGTCCTGCTGGCGCTCGCGCTGCCGGCGACGCACGCGCTGCGCCGGGGACGGACGGGCCGGGCCCTCGCCGCCATGCGGGATCACGAGCGGGGCGCGCAGGCGGCGGGCGTCCGGGTGCCGTCCCTGAAGCTGCTGGCGTTCGTCGCGGGCGCCGCGCTGGCCGCGCTGGGCGGCGCCATGCTCGGCATGGGGTTGCGTGCCTTCGACGCGGGCGCCTACGACCCGGTGCGGAGCCTGCTGTGGTTCGCCGCGGTGGTGGTGCTGGGCGCAGACAGCACGCTCGGCGCCCTCGCCGCGGCGGCCCTCCTGGTCGGGTTGGACGCGGGCACACGCGGCGGGGTCGCGGCGGCCCTCGTCGGCATCCTGGCGATCCTGGTGGGCCGCTTCCCGGGTGGCCCGTACGAGGCCCTGCGCACGACGGCGGAACGCCTGCGGCTGCGCCGTACCCCGGCACTGACGGAGGCGGGCATGCGGGCCCGCGCGCTGCTGCACCCGGCGGAGCCGCAGGCGGTGCGGAGGGCACCGGTGCCGACGGGGGCGACGGGCGTGGCGCGGAGGGGGGAGGGCACGGGAGCGGCCGGTCGGCCCGACGGGCGGTGTTCGGGACGGCTCTCCCCGCCCCGGCGCGCCGTCCCCGGCCTGCCGAGCGCCGGCGACCGCCCATCGGCCGTCCGACCCGAGGGGTCCCCGGAGCCGACTCGCGAGCCCTCACCGGCCCCCGGGCCCACGGCGGCCCCCGAACCGACCCGGGAGCCTTCGCAAGCCCCCCGCCCCGAGCCCTCCCAAGCCTCCCTGCGGCGCCGGGCGGTGTCCGCCGGAGCCGCCCCGCTCCCCACTGGCCCGACCGCCGCGGCCCTCCTCACCGCCCGGGGGCTCCACGTCCGCTACGGCGGCTTCACCGCTCTCGCCGGAGTGGATCTGGACCTCTCCCCCGGCCGGGTCACCGCGGTCGTGGGGCCCAACGGGGCCGGGAAGAGCACCCTGTTCCACTGCCTGGCCGGGACGCTGCGGCCGGGGCGTGGGACCGTGCGGCTCGGCGGGCGGGACATCACCGCGCTGCCCGCCCACGCCCGCACCCGGCTCGGTGTCGCGCGGACCTTCCAGCAACTGGCCGTCTTCCCCTCGCTGACCGTGGCCGAGAACGTCCGGGTGGGCGCCGAGCAGGGCCGGGTGGCCGACCCGGGCGCGGTCGAGCGCACCCTCAGGCTGTTCGGGCTCGACGGGCCCGTACGCGCACGGCCGGCAGCCTCACTGCCCACCGGGACGCTGCGCCGTGTCGAGCTGGCCCGGGTCCTCGCGGGCAGCCCCCGCGTCCTCCTCCTGGACGAGCCCGCCGCCGGTCTGGGCGAAATATGCGAGAGGCATGACGCCCGCATTGTTGACGAGTACGTCGAGCGCTCCGTACTCCGAAATGCCGTGCTGCGCCGCGGCGATGACCTGATCCATGTCGGTGACGTCGGCAACCTTGTAGGTGCCGGTGAATCCCGCGGCCGCGATACCGCCGAACACAGTCTTCAGGCCCGCCTCGTTGATGTCCACGCCGACGACTTTCGCGCCCTGCGCAGCCACCTTCTCGGCGATGAGTTGACCGAACCCACCCCCTGCACCGGTGATGAGAATGACCTTGTCCTGCAAGTACTGAGACATAACTGTTTCCTCTTGTTCTGGATTTCGGGTTCGTGGGTCAGACGATGTCGATGGCATCGAGGACTGCGGCGACGGTCTTGCGGTCGCCGGAAACCTCGACGGCAGACCGCCATGCAGATCGGGTGGTCCCCCACCGCAGAAATTCGGCGGCTTGGGTGGTCGCGACGTTCTCCGGCACGTCGTCAGATTCGGTGACGGTCACTCCCCCATCGCCATGGGAGATGACGAAAGTGCGCTCGGTGGCGCCGTTGAGGCGCAGTGCCACAGGCGATGTCAACGCGGTGGCGACAGCTTCGCCGCACATCTGCGGGAGCCC
>NZ_JBEOXI010000279.1:0-9900 GCF_040296465.1 Streptomyces sp. NPDC002130 | reverse complement strand
AACGGACTCGCCGCGTCTGATCCGACCGTTGTAGAGCGACCACGGTTCGGCCCGTTGCGACGGAGCGCCCGCCCACGGACCGCCCCGGGCCGCCCACCGGCGGCACTCTCGGGTGCCCAGCCACTGGACCACCTGAGCCGCTCTCCCTCCCGCCCACTAAAATCCGCACGTCAGGGCACTGAACACCGCCGCAACAGGAGCCGCACCTCATGGCCGAACATCCCGCCTACCCCGTAGGCCTCCGCCTCACCGGCCGTCGTGTGGTCGTCCTCGGCGGCGGCCAGGTCGCCCAGCGCCGCCTCCCGGCACTGATCGCGGCGGGCGCGGACATCCTCCTCGTGTCCCCCGAGGCGACCCCCTCGGTCGAGGCCATGGCGGACGCCGGCGAGATCACCTGGCAAAGGCGCCCGTACCAGGAGGGCGACCTCGCCGACGCCTGGTACGCCCTGATCGCCACCGGCGACACGGAGGCGAACGGCAGGGCCTCGGCCGAGGCGGAACGCCACCGCGTCTGGTGCGTCCGGTCCGACGACGCGGACCGGGCGACGGCCTGGACCCCGGCCACCGGTCACAGCGAGGGCGTCACGGTCGCCGTGCTGACCACCGACGCCAAGGGGCGCGACCCCCGCCACACCGCCGCCATCCGCGACGCGGTCGTCGAGGGCCTGCGCGACGGCACGCTCGTCGCCCCGCACCACCGCACCCGCACCCCCGGAGTCGCCCTGGTCGGCGGCGGCCCCGGCGACCCGGACCTGATCACCGTGCGCGGCCGCCGCCTGCTCGCCGAGGCCGACGTCGTCATCGCGGACCGCCTCGGCCCGCGCGATCTCCTCGCCGAACTCCCGTCCCACGTCGAGGTGATCGACGCGGCGAAGATCCCCTACGGCCGCTTCATGGCCCAGGAGGCCATCAACAACGCGCTGATCGAGCACGCGAAGCAGGGCAAGTCGGTCGTCCGCCTGAAGGGCGGCGATCCGTACGTCTTCGGCCGCGGCATGGAGGAGCTCCAGGCCCTCGCCGAGGCCGGCATCCCCTGCACGGTCGTCCCCGGGATCTCCAGCTCGATCTCGGTCCCGGGCGCGGCCGGCATCCCGGTCACCCATCGCGGCGTCGCCCACGAGTTCACCGTGGTCAGCGGCCATGTCGCGCCCGACGACGAGCGCTCCCTGGTCGACTGGCCGTCCCTGGCCCGGCTGACCGGCACGCTGGTGATCCTCATGGGCGTCGACAAGATCGGAAAGATCGCCGAGACGCTCGTCGCCCACGGAAAGCCGGCCGACACCCCCGTCGCCCTCGTCCAGGAGGGCACGACCGCCGCTCAGCGCCGCGTCGACGCCACTCTCGCGACGGTCGCCGAAACCGTGCGGACCGAGGCCGTGAAGCCCCCGGCGGTCATCGTCATCGGCGAAGTCGTGAAGGTCGGCCCCCCGGCCTCGGCGACGAACGAGTAACCCCGGGTAACCCAACCCGTCCCGAGCCGTTGGCACCGCACCCAGGACAAGGCAGTATCACCCTGTGGCCGATCTCATCACCGTCGAGGATCCCGACGACCCGCGTCTGCGCGACTACACGGGCCTGACCGACGTGGAGCTGCGCCGCAAGCGCGAACCCGCCGAGGGCCTGTTCATCGCCGAGGGCGAGAAGGTCATCAGAAGGGCCAAGGAAGCGGACTACGAGATGCGGTCCATGCTGCTCTCGGCCAAGTGGGTCGATGTCATGCGCGACGTCATCGACGAACTCCCCGCCCCGGTCTACGCCGTCAGCCCGGAGCTCGCCGAGCAGGTCACCGGCTACCACGTGCACCGCGGCGCGCTCGCCTCCATGCAGCGCAAGCCCCTGCCGACGGCAGCCGACCTCCTGCGGACCGCCCGCCGCGTCGTCATCATGGAGTCGGTCAACGACCACACCAACATCGGCGCGATCTTCCGGTCCGCCGCCGCCCTCGGCATGGACGCCGTCCTGCTCTCGCCCGACTGCGCCGACCCCCTCTACCGCCGCAGCGTGAAGGTCTCCATGGGCGCGGTCTTCTCCGTCCCGTACGCCCGCCTCGACACCTGGCCCAAGGGACTTGAGTCGGTCCGCGAGGCGGGCTTCACCCTCCTCGCCCTCACTCCCGACGAGAAGGCCCGGTCCCTCGACGAGGCCGCCCCGCACACCATGGACCGCGTGGCCCTCATGCTCGGCGCCGAGGGCGACGGCCTGTCCACCCAGGCCCTGGTCGCCGCCGACGAGTGGGTCCGCATCCCGATGTCCCACGGCGTCGACTCCCTCAACGTGGGCGCGGCCGCCGCCGTGGCCTTCTACGCCGTGGCCACCGGCCGGCCCACCGCCTAGGGGCGTCCGTGGAGCAGCGCGAGGCGATCGTCGCCGTGCTCCTGCGCGGCGAGCGCCTCCTCGCGATCCGGCGCGGCCCGGCCGTCGCCCGCCCCGGCTACTGGCAGCCCCTCAGCGGCAAGGTCGAGCCGGGCGAGACCCAGGAGCAGGCGGTCGTCAGGGAGGTCCACGAGGAGGTCGGCCTCACCGTCGTACCGGAGGCGAAGGTCTGGGAGTCGGAGACCGACGACCACCGTTTCCGTCTCCACTGGTGGACCGCCCGGGCCGAGACCGGCGAGGTCGTCCCCGACCCGCGCGAGGTCGCCGAGACCCGCTGGGTCACACCGGGGGAGTTCCTGACCCTGGACCCGGTCTTCGACGGCGACCGCGAGTTCTTCGAACGGATCCTGCCGCACCTGTGACACCCCGCTGAAGCCGGGCGTCGTTCCACGGCCGCGGTCGCGCGACCCGGATTCCTACGGCTCGAAGCTCCGCGGGCGGTCGTCCTGCTGGACGTGCTCCTGCCGCACGCCGCCCCCGTCGCCGCCGAGTCCCCGCGCCGGGCCCTGGCAGCCCTGCACCAGGGCGATACCGACCGCCACCAGCAACGTCACCACGACGAACACGAACAGCCGCTGCCGCAGCAACCGCGGATTGGCGGGCCGCAGTTTGGTGCCCGTGTTCCTGGACGCCGGGCGCCCGGCGCCGCTGTGCGGGGCGGGGCGCCCGCCACTGCCCGACCGCGTCCCGTTGCGCCCCGTGGGCGTCGGCCGCGACCCCGACCGCGACGGGGTGCCACCCCGCGAGGCACCGGGCCCGCGCATCGGGGTCCTGCCGCGGCCTCCGCTCCCCGTCGACCGGTTTCCGCCCCCGGTCGCCCGGGCTCCGCCCCGCGCACCGGTCCCGCTCTGCGAAGCCGTACCGTCCGGCGACACATGACCGTCCCGGGAGGGAGCGGAACCCCGGGGCGGGGGAGTGCTCCGGCCCCGCTGCGCCCCGGAACTCTGCTGCCCCTGCGGACGCCGGGCCCGCTCGGGGTAGGTGTCGAAGGGCCGGTCGCTGTCGGGACCGCGCGGCGCGGGCGGCCGGACGCCGGCGAGGTCCTGCGACTCCCGGGCCGCGATTTCCTTGAGCCGCAGCGACAGTTGGAGCGTGCTGGGCCGCTCCTCGGGGTCCTTCGCCAGACACGCCCGGACGAGCGGAGCCAGCGCGTCCGGCACGCCGTGCAGCTGCGGCTCCTCGTGCACCACGCGGTACAGCATCACCTCGGAACTGCCGTGCCCGAAGGGCGAGTCGCCCATCGAGGAGTACGCGAGCGTGGCGCCGAGCGAGAACACGTCCGTGGCCGGTGTGACGGCCGCGCCGCGCACCTGCTCCGGCGCGAGGAAGCCGGGCGAGCCGACCGCCGTGCCGACATGGGTGAGTGTCGAGGCGCCGGTCGCCCAGGCGATGCCGAAGTCGATGATCCGCGGCCCCTTCGGGGACAGCAGGATGTTGGACGGCTTCAGGTCCCGGTGCACCACCCCGGCCTCGTGCACCGCGACCAGGCCCTCCGACAGGGCGGCACCGACGGCCGCGACATCGGCCGCGCAGAGCGGCCCCTCGGCCGCGACCTTGTCGTGCAGCGAAGGGCCGGGCACGTACTGGGTGGCGAACCAGGGACGGTCCGCGTCGAGGTCGGCGGCCACCAGCCGGGCCGTGCAGCCACCACGGATCCGCCGGGCCGCCGAGACCTCACGGGCGAACCGGGAGCGGAACTCCTGGTCCTCCGCCAGGTCGGGACGGATGACCTTGAGTGCGACCCGCTGCCCCTTCTTGTCGGAGCCCAGGTAGACCACGCCCATCCCGCCCGCGCCGAGCCGTCTGTGAAGCTTGAACGAGCCGACGACGCGCGGGTCCTCGCGCCTCAGGCGCATCATCGCCATGTTCATCCCCGCTGCCCGGTCCTGTGACGAGCCACAGCTTACGTTTCCGCGGCCGCCCGCGCGCAGAGGCCGCGCCCTCTCAGCGTGATGGATTGTCAGTGGTGGGTGGGAGACTTGAAGGGTGGTCAGGGAGGGCGCGAAGAGGCGGACTTCGCGTGGAGAGTGATCCCAACCACCCGACGCAGAAGGGGGATTGGTCCTGTGAAGGGTGATCGCGTGGAGATAGTCGTGGACGCGGGGGACACGACGCGCACATACGAGGTCGTGGCGAGCAGAGCGGGCCGCAGGGTGGAGACGGCGGTGCGCCGGGGTGTCGTGGAAGTGAGCGAAGTCACCCGTAGCGGAACGGTCGTGCGTACCGCCCGCTTCATGGCGAATCGGGTGCTGGCCCTGGTGGAACAGCCCGTTCCGCGAGAAGAGAGCTCGGACAAAGAGGGGTGATCCGGGCGTCCCGTCGGGGAAGACCCTGAGAGCTGCGTCCCCGTCTCCACCCAGGGGAGTACGTCGCAGGTGGCGGCTCATCCTCGGGGAGGCCCGGCAATCGGTACGAGGGCATGACGCCCGGGGAGGGCCGGACGCCTAGATTTGAGGTCAAGCGGCGGGTGGCAGCACTCGTCCCCCGAGGTCAGACGCCCGCCGCTGCCAACGACAACTGAGAACGGTCAGGAGAGGGACCATGGCCCAGACGGCACCGCGGACACTGCTCCGCGAGGAGGGACGCAAGGCGTACGCCGCCGCGTTCCGCCACCGCCGCCAGGGCCGTCGCCACCCGCTGGTGGCGACGCTGATGGCCCTTCCCCTGGCGGTCCTGCTCCTCCTCGTCTTCGACGGGTGGGAGACAGTGGCCACACAGGCGTCGTCCGTGGGAGAGATGCTGGGGCGCTGAGCGGCGACCCCAGGCCCGGAAGAGCGGTCCGGGCGGGGACATCACACCCATGAAACCCCGTGGGGACGGGGGTGCGGCGGACGGCACAGATGCCGGCGCAGCTGGGGAGCTGCGCCGGCATTTCCCTTACCCCGGGTGCCGAGCGCCCGTAACCAACGGTTCCCCGCGGCCGGGCCCCTGCCTCCACGTACTCTCACCAGGTGAACTTCGCTCCCGGCCCTCTCCTGGCCGACCTCGCCGCCAGGGCCCGAGCCGCCGCTCATGCGCGCTCGTCGGCCTGCCCCTGCGGCGCGGCCACGCTCGCGGACCGCCCCGACGGCATCGTCGTACGCCACGCGGACACCGTCGCGAAGGCCCACCCACCGGACAGCGACCCGGCCGAACTCGCCGGCCGCCTCGCCCTGGCCACCCGCCTCCCCGGCATCCTCCTGCCCCCACTCGACCCCACCCCGCTCGCCCTGCGCGACCGCCTCGTGACGTTCTGGCCGTACGGCGCCCCCGTGGATCCCGACGACCCGGACGCCGCTCCTTGGGAAGCCGCCGCCACCCTCCTCGCCCGCCTCCACCGCACCCCGGCCCCGCCGGGCCTGCCCCTCATGCGTGGCCCCGCCAAGGCGGCCCGGGCCATGGCCCGGCTCCGCGAGGCCGGCCCGCACCCCGCGGCCGCCCCCGTCCTGCGCGCGTGGGCCACCCTCCCGCCCTGGGCCCGGGCCGAGGCCCCGATGCCGCACACCGGCACCCTCTGCCACGGCGACCTCCACCTCGGCCAGCTCGTGCGCCGCCCCGCCCCCGACGGCCCCTGGCTGCTGATAGACGTGGACGACCTCGGCACCGGCGTCCCCGCCTGGGACCTCGCCCGCCCCGCCGCCTGGTACGCCTGCGGCCTGCTCCCGCCCGGGGAATGGACCCGGTTCCTCACCGCCTACCGCGAGGCCGGCGGCCCCGCCGTCCCCGTCGAGGGCGATCCCTGGCCCGCTCTCGACGTTGCCGCCCGCGCCCTCACCGCGCAGACCGCGGCCCGGGCCGTCGCCAAGGCGGTCGCGGCCGGGCGCCCGCTGGACGAGGTGGAGCGGGCGGTCGTGGACGCCTGTGACCGAATGGCTACCGTCCCGCCACAGTTGGCGCAGGAGCACACGAAGTAGGGTGCAACCGACTGCAGCGGGACAGAGTCTGTCCTGGCGAGATGTGAAGCAGGACCGACCGGCGAGGAGTTGAACGACCATGCAGTGTCCGAAGTGCCGTGCGCCGATGCACACGTACAACCGCAACGGTGTCCAGATCGAGCAGTGCAGCGGCTGCCGCGGGATCTTCCTCGACTACGGCGAGCTGGAGTCGCTGACCCGCCTGGAGGCCCAGTGGTCTCAGGCCGCCCCGCCGCCCCCGCCCGCCCCGCAGGCCTACCCCGCCCCGCCGGCCCCCGCCTGGGGCGCCCCGCACGGTGGCCATGGACATCACGGCCATCACGGTCACCACCGCAACAAGAGCTTCGGCCACATGCTGTTCTCGTCCTGAGCTGTGACATCACAGAAGCCCCCGGCCACGAACGGCCGGGGGCTTCTGTGTGATGTGGACGATACTGGGATTGAACCAGTGACCTCTTCCGTGTCAGGGAAGCGCTCTCCCGCTGAGCTAATCGTCCTCGGGGCCATGCATACGGACTGCATCCGATCATGGGCACTGCGTGCGCGATACTGGGATTGAACCAGTGACCTCTTCCGTGTCAGGGAAGCGCTCTCCCGCTGAGCTAATCGCGCGGGTGGGGATCTTGAAAGATCCAGTGGACGATACTGGGATTGAACCAGTGACCTCTTCCGTGTCAGGGAAGCGCTCTCCCGCTGAGCTAATCGTCCTTGGAGGTGGAGACGGGATTTGAACCCGTGTAGACGGCTTTGCAGGCCGTTGCCTCGCCTCTCGGCCACTCCACCAGGAGTGTAGGGGACCGGAGTCCCCCTCTTCCTTCGAGCGGACGACGAGGTTCGAACTCGCGACCTCAACCTTGGCAAGGTTGCGCTCTACCAACTGAGCTACGTCCGCCTGTCGTTTCGGTCCGCTCTCGCGGCCCGGCGACGTGTTGAACTCTAGCGGATTCCGGGGCCAGTACAAAAACGCGTTTGTGCAGCGTGCTGCGCTTCCCCTGCTCAGGGACGGAACAGGGCCGCCCGGCAGGACATCCCCCGGCCACCCGCGAGACACCCGCCATAGACTCGACCACGTGCTCGACCTCCCTCCTCTCGCCCGCTTCGGCGACCGCGTCGCCACCGGGCTCCTCGACGTCACCGACGACCCCGAAGCCCTGGAGTCCAGCGGTTTCTGGGCCGTCTGCGCCGACTTCGAGGGCCGGCTGACCTGCGCACGCTTCGCGCAGGTCCGGACCGCGGACGTGCCCGCCCCCGTGCCCGGCGCATGGCACGGTCCGGCGGCCTGTGACTGGACGTCCTCGCTCGATCGCGCGGCGTACACGGCCGCCGTGCGGCGGATCCGCGACCACATCGCGGCCGGCGAGGTCTACCAGGCGAACCTGTGCCGGGTGCTGTCGGCGCCCGTCCCGCCCGGGGCCGACGTGGACGCCCTCACGGCACTGCTCGCCCGCGGCAACCCGGCGCCCTATGCAGGAACGATCCGCCTGCCGGGCCACGGCGTCGAGATCGCCACGGCGTCCCCCGAACTGTTCCTGCGGCGCGACGGCCGGGTCGTCGAGTCCGGGCCGATCAAGGGCACCGGCAGGACGGAGGCGGACCTGCTGGAGAAGGACTACGCCGAGAACGTGATGATCGTGGACCTCGTCCGCAACGACATCGGGCGGGTGTGCGCCACGGGCAGTGTGACGGTGCCCGACCTGTGCGCCGTCGAGAAGCACCCGGGGCTGGTCCATCTCGTCTCCACGGTCCGGGGCGAGCTGGACGACGGGGCCGGCTGGGCCGAGCTGCTCGGCGCCGCCTTCCCGCCCGGCTCGGTCACCGGCGCGCCCAAGTCCAGCGCGCTGCGGATCATCGACGCGCTGGAGACGGCGCCCAGAGGGCCGTACTGCGGCGGGATCGGCTGGGTCGACGCCGACCGGGGGGCCGGAGAGCTGGCCGTCGGTATCCGTACCTTCTGGATCGACCGGGCCGAGGGCGTGTTGCGCTTCGGCACCGGTGCCGGCATCACCTGGGGCTCCGACCCCGAGGGGGAGTGGCGGGAGACCGAGCTGAAGGCGTCCCGGCTGCTCGCGATAGCGTCGGGAGCGTACGAGGTGAGTGGAGAGGACCTGCGGGAGGACCTGACGTGAAGATCTGGCTCGACGGCGGACTGCAGGACATCGAGTCCGCCCGCGTCTCCGTCTTCGACCACGGCCTGACCGTGGGCGACGGCATCTTCGAGACGGTGAAGGCCGTGCACGGCCGGCCGTTCGCGCTCACCCGGCACCTCGACCGGCTGACCCGGTCCGCGCGCGGCCTGGGACTGCCGGACCCGGACCACGACGAGGTGCGCAGCGCCTGCGCCGCGGTCCTCGAGGCCAACCCCGTGCCGCTCGGCCGTCTCCGCATCACCTACACCGGCGGCCACGGCCCTCTCGGCTCCGACCGCGGTGAGCACGGTCCGACCCTCGTCGTCGCCCTCGGCGAGACGACCCGCCGCCCCGACTCCACCGCCGTGATCACCGTGCCCTGGACCCGCAACGAGCGCGGCGCCCTCACCGGCCTGAAGACCACCTCGTACGCCGAGAACGTCGTCGCTCTCGCCCGGGCCCGCGAACAGGGCGCCTCCGAAGCCCTGTTCGCCAACACGGTGGGGCAGCTGTGCGAGGGCACCGGATCGAACGTCTTCGTCGTCCTCGACGGCGAGATCCACACGCCACCGCTCGCCTCCGGCTGCCTCGCGGGCATCACGCGCGCGCTGACGGTCGAATGGACCGGCGCGAAGGAGACCGACCTGCCGCTGGACGTCCTGGAGCGGGCCGAGGAGATCTTCCTGACGTCCACCCTGCGGGACGTGCAGGCCGTGCACCGCGTCGACGGCCGTGAGCTGCCCGGCGCGCCCGGCCCGGTGACCGCCAAGGCCATGCGGATCTTCGAGGAGCGGGCCGGGAACGACCTCGACCCCTGACAGCCCCCGTAAATTCGGCTGAACCGGGCCGTGGTTGCGGGTAGAACACCCCTGATGACCACGACCCTGCGGCCGACCGAGCCGCTTCAGCAGAACGCCGACGGGACGCGCTCACGCCGCTACCAGGTGTGCGTGAACAGCCGTCCCGTGGGGGCGATACACCTCGGCACGCATCCCGTGTTCGGCGGGGCGGTGGCCCGGATCATGAAGCTGCACATCGACGAACCGGACCGCAGGCGGGGCCGGGGCACGGTCGCCGCGCTCGCCGCGGAGGAGGTGGCGCGCGGCTGGGGGTGCCGCCGCATCGAGGCGACGGTCCCCGCCACGTCCGAGGCGGGCCTCCGGCTCGCCACGGCGCTGGGCTACGTCGTCCGCAACCGCGGCATGGAGAAGCACCTCGGCGGCACCCCGCCGGAGCTGCCCGAGGGCAGCCGCGCCCGGCCCATGACCGAGGCGGAGTTCGGCCCTTGGCTGGAGAAGGGAAAGGAGGACTACGCGCGCAGCTGGATCGAGCGAGGCGTCCCGGAGGCCGAGGCCCGGGCCAAGTCGGAGCGCGACCACGCCACTCTGCTGCCCGACGGCCTCGCCACTCCCGGCATGCTGATCAGCGTCGTCGAGCACCTGGGGACACCGGTGGGCCCCTGGTTGCCGCGGCTGGTGACCTGGCATGAGCCACAACGACGGTGCCAC
>NZ_JBEOXI010000278.1:0-10095 GCF_040296465.1 Streptomyces sp. NPDC002130 | reverse complement strand
CTGATGATCTCCTCTGCCGTGCGACGCGCAGGCTCCAAGCGGGGGTCCTCGGGGTGAGCGTGCGGCCCGAGAATCTTCGAGCAGACAAACAGAGTCATCAACCTCCCGTCCCGGCTCTCGAAGTCGGGGCGTCGCTCGTGCCATACACGTTCGGCCAGTGCCGGGACAGCAAGGGAGCTTGCCCACAATGAGGCGGAGTCCAGACCCTCCGGGGCGTTGCCCCAGTCCTCCCAGTCGAAGATCTGGAGCGCCGGGGCGGTCATGTTGGCCCAGTTCAGATCGGCGTGGGCCGGTACCCATCGCTCCACGGTTGTGTCGAAGTCGCCAGAGAAGACGCCGCGGATGGACTCGGTGACGAGAGCCTGAGTGATGGTCACGGTGTCCGGTGTTGCGACCCGCATCGTGTCGTGGGCTGCCAGCGCGTCCAAGGAGGCGTTCAGCGCCGTCCACCACTCCTCGGTCAGGTCCGGGGCTGTACGCAACACTGCGGTGCCGATGGGATCACCCGACAACAGCGCGGTCTCGTCGGCCCTCCACATCACGGAACCGTCCACGTCCCGCCAGACCGCGCATCCGTACCATTCGGGTTGAGCGACGCCGTCCAAACACGCAGCACTCTCGGCTCCGTTCCAGCCCTGATCCGGGATCTTGTCGACCGGGCGTCGCTCGATGCGTACCCAGGTGTCGCGGTCTGTTCTCACGCCTACCGTTCGACGCTTGCGCACCAGGGTTTCTGACAGCAGACGCGCTTGCAGAGATCGTCCGACGCGACGAAGGACACCCTCGACGGGGTGTACACGAAGATCGGCAGTCTGACCTCTGGAAACCGAGAGCGTCATGTGCGGGCCGGTCACCGCGCCGCGGGCATGTTGCCGTCGCGCCAGTCGGTCACGCGCTTGCGGACGCCGGCGACCATGGGGAGCCCGTCGACCTCTGTGGGCTCGAACCAGCGGACATCGGTGGACTCCTCGGACACTGCCAGTCGCCCGGACACGGGACGAGCGAGAAAGCAGATGGAGAACTCTTGCCGCACCTCGCCGTCGTCGTACGCGAAGACGTGACGGGGGTTGCTGTAGGTCCCGACGATGCCAGTGATCTCGACATCGAAGCCGGTCTCCTCGCGGGTCTCCCGTACCGCGCACTCCGGCAATGACTCACCGATGTGCATCGCGCCACCAGGAAGCGCCCACATGCCGTTGTCGCGTCGACGCTGAAGCAGGATGCGCCCGGCGTCGTCCACAACGATGGCGGAAGCGGCCGGAACCAAGCTGTTCGCGGCGGGGGCATCCGGGGCGTCCTCGTAGTCGCGCCTAGCCATTACCTTCCTCTCCCCATACCGGAGTGCCTCGCGCCCACAGTTCCTCAACATGCGAAGCGAAGCGGTCGAACATGCCGTCATCCTGGTGACGACGCAGATGCAGCGTAGGAGCATCGTGACCGACGCTATGCGTCAGCAGGGGCGTGACGATCATGTCGTCATCGAAGCGGAAGACGGACAAGTGCGCGTGCCCATCGCTGTACCGTGCGTCGATGCCCACCTGACTTCTGATTTTCTCCAACTCGGAGAGGGTGACACGGATTCGCGTAGACAGTGTGAGCGCAACGGCCTCGTCTTGCTCCCGGGACCGCGTGAGATCGCTGTCAGGCTCGCCCAGCAGGAAGCGCACTCGACACCCCTGAGCAGCTTTGCGCTGTAACGCAGCACCGAGCCGGGCCTGTTCCAGCCACAGGAAGTAATTGGTGTAACCGGCGAATGTCAGCTCCCGCTCGGACCTGGTGATCAAAGATCGCCACAATGAAGCCGGGCAACTGGACCGGTACGGGTACACGGACACGACCTCACGGTCTGGACCAACCTTGATCGCCTTCTTTGCGGCGGCAGGCCACAACACTGCCTCATCCTCCCCGAGTGCCTCACAGACGTCCCACCGATGCCGGGCATGGGGGATGCGCCCGGCTTGAGTGAGCCATCGGCCGACCGTCTTGATGTCGACTCCACACTTCTCCGCCAACTGACGATCTGTCACGCGAGCCTGAAGCATGGCACGACGTAGTGCTTCGTTCACGAGTACCTCTTGGGACGCCAGGGACGTTTTTCACCGTAGACCTACTTTGTGCCTAACGGTCGGGGGACGCAGTAGGAACGCACCACCGGGGGCGGAAGTGTGGTGGACGCATGACGCGCAGACCCCCGCGACCGTGGCGACGGTCCGGGGGCGTGGCCACCAACGAGAAGGGTTGATGACATGGCCCACGGTATCGCCGGCCTCTTTGAACCGCTGCTGCGGTTCCTGTTTCCCGCTTCGGGGCGCCACAGAGCACCTGGCCCGCGCCCCGTGACGCGGTCGCAGGACCCACCGACCGTTCCTCACTCACGCACGCCTGCGCTCCGGGGCGAGGACATCGGCTTGGTCCGCCCGTACCTCGTCGCTCACGAGCGCCGTGAGAAGGAACGGCGGCGGCGAGCGCGGCGGCGAACGCTCTTGGTCGCCGCGTATGGCGTCGATATCACTCCACGCTGGACCCACTGCGTGGAGGTGGCAGCCTAATGAGCTACGACCGGGACAGCGTCCCTGCGGTCACCCCTGGACTGCGACTGCTGCCGTGGGAGACCGACTCCGGTAAGCCGTGCTTCCTGTCCACCCACGGCGCTCCCGGCCTCCTGGCCCGCATCGCGGACGAGATCGAAGCAGACCAGTTGCGTGACGGCGCCCACGTTCTCAAGGGCGCTCAAGCCGTCTTGGACGACCAAAAGTCCGGGGAGTACGCGGTACGCCAGGCACTGCGCGCCGCCACGCAGTGCCTGGGTGATGTCTTGCGGATCGCTGACAGCCGAGGAGCCCGTTTGCCGCAGCTGGCGGACAACGACGATGACGGCGACCGCGACCGGGATGACGACACCGGCGACGACGCATCGCAGGTTCAGGCCGGGGCGGTCGGATGAGCAAGGGCAACGAGATCGGCCGGCGGTACCGGTTCGCGGAGTGGGCTCTGACAGCTGTGCCGACCATGGTGGTGCGCCACTGCGGCAAGTGCCTCATGTGCGGTCAACGCTCCGCAGATACCGCGGAACCGGACGAGGCCCAAGTGTGGTGTCTGAAGCACGCGGGCCTGACGCACCACAGCGGCTACGAATTGTCGGCGTTCCAGTACTTCGACGCCACCATGGCTGACCCCGAGACCGAGCCGCACGCGAGATAGAGCGACATCAGGTCAACCAAGGACAGGTGCCCCGCATCTCGCCCGGAGGGTCGGGGCCCCTGTCCTGTGGGGACCGCTGGGAGCGGTGAAATGGGGTCATCTTTGAACGTTACCTGTGTGTTGGCAACCAATGTCCCGAGAAGCTGAACGACGTATAGAACGCCTCCCGGGTGCCATGGCCCAGGCGGACCTCGGGTGGAAGGTGTGCCTCGGCGCTGTCGAGGAATCGCTCGGGTGAGTGTGGATGGAAAACTCTGCGAGGAGAGCTGTTCCCTTGCCAGCCTGCCCTATTTCCACTCTTCAACAACGGTAGCTATCTCTTTGACGATTGCTTCACCGCCAGTGATCGATTCTTGGATAATGGGAGATGCCTGATTGAAGACAACGCAGGCAGTAACGAGCGCCAGTAGCGCCGTCTTCCATCGGTTGGAATTGTCGGCAGATACATTCACCAGTGTCGCCCCGGCTTGAGCAAGTGAGCCGATGACCGTGCTGGCCTCTTCGGATACTCGCGCCCCGCCAAACAAGTTTGCGTTCTCGACTAGCCAGATCAGATGGCGAATTTGCGATATTAGTTGATCTCGCACAGGCCCATCAATGTCTTCATTTCCCATGGCGGTGAGAAACTCGATCCACTCTCGACACTGGGTTACGATCTCTTCGAAGTTGGAACTGCGTGGCGCAGCGATAGAGCCGACCAGGTGGCCTGATATCAGGTCGGCAGTTGATTCAAGATGGTCAAGCCTGTTCGCGTCGAATAGGGCGTGCGGGGTCCGAGTTGCGTCAGACCAGTTCAGGATCGGCTGCATGACCAATGTCCACCATGAGCCGACATGGCGCTCACAACGCATGCGACTTCTCTCAGGAAGAGAGTTCACCTGGCGAATCGTCATTTGCAGGAGGGCGACGACTTCCGAGTGACGTTTGGCGAACTCCAGGCTGCCCCATTCCGCGTCAAGGGCCTTGCACCAGGCATTTTGTAGATTCGCCTCGCCTGAATCTCGCACAAGAGTTAGCAGGGTGTGCAAGTGATGCGCAGCGGTATTCTCGACGGAAACGTCCATGGCCCTCACCAGTCGCGAGTTCTTGAAAGTCGAATGTATCAGTTGGACCCTGCATGCTGCTCAGTCACGCGTGACTGAGCAGCATGCAGGAATGGATATTCTTCGCACATCGCCCTCAACCCCCGCATGCTTCGGAGTCAGACGGTAGGCTCTTCTCTCCCAGGCGGCATGTGGAGGTTCCAAGGATGGCCATCATCAAGCAGGCGCAGCGTCAGACCCTCGGACAGCTGATTGGCGCAAACAATCCAGTGGTGACTGTGCCAGATGACAGCCAGCGTCAGTACGCGTGGACCAAGAAGGAAGTCGACATCTTCTGGGCCGATATCGAGAAGTTCAAGGAAGCGCGTGAAAGTGGTCGCGAGTCCGCTTCGGAGTACTTTATCGGCCCGGTTGTGACTATCACCGGAGAATCGATCAAAGGTCGGTCGCTACTTGATGGCCAACAGCGGCTGACGACCTCAACGATCCTGATTTCTGCCATCAGGGATACTTTGTGGAGTATGAAATCCACGGAGGGCATGTCGAGCGCCAACAATATCCAACGCGACTACATCGCGCGTAAGTCTGGCCGCAAGGAGCCCATGGAATATTTCCTGGTCATGTCGCTTTTTGATCGAGACTTTTTCCGTGACAACATACAGGACTGGAATGAGGCTACAGGAGAATGCCCTAAAGTTGAGAGTCCTTCTCGCCCCTCGCACAAGCTGATACTGGACGCCTACAGTAACTTTCGAGCGAAGATCAATGCCCGCTTGCAGGAGTACCTCGACGACGAGGACCGTTTGGACTATCTCGACTCCTTGCGTGAATGTCTGATCGATGGACTTGTTTTTGTGGAGATTCAGACGCCTTCCTCAAGTGACGCAAACGAAGTGTTTGAGACCATCAACTCCCGCGGTAAAGACCTGTCCACCGTGGATCTTGTCCGCAATTTCTTGATGGAGAAGAGTCGCAGCGATAATGAGAAGTCTCGTGTCAATGATGCCTGGCGCTCACTTCTCGATGGGTTCGATCGGCGTGAAGAGATAGAAAAGTTCCTTCGTCATTTCTGGGTCTCAAAGCATGGGGATGTGAAATCCCATAGCCTTTACTCAACTATTCGAAAAGACTTGACAGGTCGCTTTGATAAGCGCCCTCAAGAATACGGCGTTGGTGCTTTTTCGGCTGAGCTCGAGAACGCTGCAGGTCGGTATGCTGAGCTGATTACGGGCAGTACGGGAGATGCTGGCCTCGATGCCTCTCTCGCAGAAGTCAAGGCGATGAGCGCTGATGCTCTGTATCCGCTCCTCCTGTCGGCCTCGGGTAGTTTCAGCTACTCCGCTCTGCAGACTCTTTTGGAAGCTTCTATCAGCTACTACGTGCGTTGGACGGTGGTCGGCAGGCGAGAGTCGACCCTTCTGGAGGAGAACCTCTTTGGGGTTGCTAAAGAGTTGGCCAAGGGTGGATCACTCGAGGGAGTAAATCAGAAAATCCTGGCCTGGATTCCGGATGACGAAACTTTCGAGACTGACTTCAAGGAAGCCTCGATTCCCAAGCAATCGCAGTCACGTTATCTTCTGGCGAAGATCGAGCAATATCTGCGTGCCCAGCATGACGTACATGAGGAGGTGGCGTTGGGTGACGGTAAGGTATACGTAGAGAACATCTACCCACAAAAGCCGGCTCCTGGACTACGTCTCGAAGAGCATGAGAGCCTTGTGAGCCGTCTGGGTAACCTGACGCTCCTTGCTGGCAAGAGGAATGCTAATATATCTGGGCTGTCTTTCCCTGAAAAAGCGCATCTTTATTCGGGGTCTGCGTTGCTTGTCTCTTCCCGAACAGCGGTTGACGGGCTGTGGGACAGTGAGAAGTCAGAATGGAAAGTTTCCGGAATTGAGGAGCGTCAGGCCATCTTGTCGAAGATGGCACTCGAGGTTTGGCCCGGCGGGGGCCGGTTGACATAAGCCTGCGGTGTGCAGCCCGGAATGCGCTTTGCCCCCGTCAAGGATTGTCTCACTGGCCTTGCCCAGCAACGAGAGCGGCGTAACTCATCGCATCGGTCGGAAGCGGGTGCTGAAGCTCCCATGTGATCGCCATTGGCCTGCTTCCGACGTGGCGCTGATAGGTGGCAGGCCCGAGAAGCATCCACGGCTGAGGCTTCCCGATGTCCGTGTTCTTGTATCGGCGCATGAAGAGCAGTACGTGACTGCCTCGCTCGGCGTGGTGCTGGTAGCGCAGGCCTGTGGGGGAGCTCTCAGCAGTGGAGTTCTGGGACTCCCAGTGGAAGAGGCTCGGGCTCAGCGCGTAGTCCCTGTACCGGACGGTGGGGGAGAAGTCCCTCTCGTTCTTCTCCAGAGTGATCAGTAGGGCATCTGTCTGGAGGTCCTCTACCCACTGAACACCCTGCGCGAAAGACCTGGGCATCTGGCCGCCGAAGCGCGCTACTCCGAGGGCGGCCAGAATCTCGGAGCGGTTGTAGGAGCAGTGGACCTTCAGCGGTACTTGGCTGTGGCTGCCAGACAGAGGGATCGGGAGGTGGTCCGCCTGATCGATGACGTAGGTCAGGACCTGGCGAAGTTCATCGCGGACGATGGGTTGGGCGCGGAGAGCGTCCAGGCCCTGCTGGAAGCTGGTGAAGCCACCGGCGTTGTCCCACAGGTTGAAGAAGAGCATGCGGGCGTAGGCCTGGTCAGCGGAGCTAAGGGCGTTGTAGGGCGGTGCGTCGTCAGCTAGGAGGCGCAGGTACGCGTTGGCGCGATCTGGGTCGTCGACGTGAAGGAAGGCATGGACGCGCTTGAGTACAGCCGATTCGGCGACGGGCTCCGCCGCCTTGATCAGGCCTGCCTTGCGTAGGACGGATGTCCAGGAGTTGTCGCTCTTGTACAGCTCTTTGATCTCCCTACGGCTCTCGCGCAGGTAGTCGGCTAGCTGTGGAGTGTCATAGGCCTTGACCTCGCTCACCAAGGTTCTGACCGTCGCCTGCAGTTGTGTGCGGATGTTGTCCAGCACCAACTTCTTGGCTTTGCCTTCTAGGAGGATCTGGCAACCAGATGGCAGGAGGGGAAAGTCGTGCTCGATGTGATCAACAAGCCGGTTCCGCGAGAGGTTGGTCAAGGCTCGAAACTGCTCCTCGAACCGGAACTCCGCCCGATGCTGCCCAATGAAGTCGAGGACGGTAAGCACGGGCTTTGTCTCCGTACGGCGTAGTCCCCGCCCCAGCTGTTGAAGGAAGACTGTCGCGCTGTTGGTGGGCCGCAGGAGGAGGAGCGTGTCGACATCCGGGATGTCGAGTCCTTCGTTGAATAGGTCCACGGAGAAGATGACTTGCAACTTCCCCTCTCGCAGATCAGCGAGGGCCTGGGCCCGTACAGCGGCCGGTGAGTCGCTGGTGAGAGCAATAGCCTGAAGGCCGGCCTCTCGGAAGAAATCCGCCATGAAGCGGGCATGCTTCTTGTCGACACAGAAACCAAGCGCGCGCATGGCTCCCGGCCGGGACACCTTGTCGCGGATCTGCTTGACCACGATGCGAGCCCTGGCCTCGTTGCCCGTGTAGAGGTTGCCGAGGTCCTGCTCCACGTATGTGCCCCTCTGCCAGGCAAGATTCGTTAGGTCTGTGCCATCAGGGATGCCGAAGTAGTGGAAGGGGCACAGCAGGTCATTCTCAAGAGCCTCCCAGAGGCGCATCTCAGCGGCGATGCGGCCATCGAAGAACTCGCCCTGCACATTGAGCCCATCCATCCTCTCAGGGGTCGCGGTGAGTCCGAGCAACTGCCTGGGCTGGAAGTGGTCGATGATGCGGCGATAGGTGGTGGCCGTGGCGTGATGGAACTCGTCGATGACGATGATGTCGAAGTGGTCAGGAGCCAGCCTTTCGAGCCGCTGGACGTTGAGTGACTGGACGCTGGCAAAGACGTGGTCCCATGTTTGTGGGTCCTTACCCCCGTACAGCAACTCGCCGAACGAGGCGTCGTCCAGCACCTCCTGATAGGTGCGCAAGGATTGTTTGAGGATCTCCTTGCGGTGTGCGATGAACAGCAGCTTGGGTCGGCGGTCACTGAAACTCTTGGCCAGACTTCGGTAGTCCAGGGCCGCCATGACGGTCTTGCCAGTGCCGGTGGCTGCGACCAGCAGATTGCGGTCGCGCCCTCGAAGCTCGCGCTCGACCCGTAGGCGCTCCAGCATGTCCTGCTGGTAGGGGAAGGGACGTACCTCCAGCCCAGAGAGGTTGATTTTCAGGTCAGTGGTGGAGGTAGTGCCGCTTGCCTGGGCCAGTGCTTGGTCTAGGCGCTCGGTGTGCTGATCGGGGTCGTAGGTCTCGAACGCGGAGTCGTTCCAGTAGGCGTCGAAGGTCGCCTCGAACTTGTTCAGCACGGCTGGGGTGGCGATGGAGGACAGGCGTACGTTCCACTCCAAGCCGTCGAGGAGTGCGGCCTTCGAGAGGTTTGAGCTGCCAACGTACGCCGTGTCGAAGCCCGTGTGCCGTCGGAACAGCCAGGCCTTGGCGTGCAGCCGAGTGGACCGGATCTCGTAGTTGACCTTGACGGTCGCGCCGAAGTCGCGGACAAGGCGGTCGAGTGCGTGGCGGTCGGTAGCTCCGATGTAGGTGGTCGTGATGACCCGGATCGGCACCCCTCGCTCTTTCGCGGCGCGCAGTGAATCCTCGAGGACACGGATGCCGTACCACTTCACGAACGCGCAGAGCAGGTCGATGCGGTCTGCGGTGGCCAGTTCTGCTCGTAGTTCAGCGCCGAGGCTGAGGTCCTCGGGGGAGTTCGTGATCAGTGACGTCTCGGACAACGGTGTGAGGGGGCGAAGAGCATAGGCACCCGGGGCCTCCTGCTGCGCGAGGGCCAGCAGTTGTCGCGGGCCTTCGACGATGGTGCTTGCCGCCCCGCTCGCATCGGGGGCGGTGGAAGCCAGCGATTCGAGGATGCGGTTCGCAACCGAGACTCGGTCTTCGGGGCGAAGCTGGCTCAGCCTTTGGTTGACGGCCTCACCGATGTGGCGAGCCAGTACATGAGGGCTGGACTCAGGAGTGACCTCTGCGTCGATGGCCTTCCAACCGGCGGCCCTGAACTGCTCCAGTTCGTCGTGGACGTCGTGAGTGATCAGCTTCTCGTAGACACCCGCGATCGGCTTCACCTGGCCCCCTGCGTCTGCCACGACTGCTCCCCCTTGATCCCTCGTTCCTTACGCGCACGATCACTCGTGGCGGCAGGGATCAGTTCTAACAGCAACTACTGACACCTGTGAGGTGTACCGGCAGGTGAACTCCGGTTGCAGCCGGGCCGCCCGCTTCCTGGCCAGTGTCGTCCCTCCGCACCCCGCCTCAAGGGCGCTCCACTCCGCTGCGCTGCGTTCCGCGTCGGCTGCGCCGATGGCCCTGCGGGCCACCCTTGACCCGGGCCGCTCCGGCACGGGAGAGAAGCGAGCGGGCGGCCCGGGGGAGCGGGGCCAGCGGTTTGTAGCGCAGGGGTGGCTGCCTGGGTGCTCGGCGGTGGCGGGCGCGTCAGCGGTTTCGCGCACGCCGGGTCGGCTTGGCGGCTTGCGGCCCGCTGTCTCCAGGGCCGAGTGGTGATCAGGTTCGTCTGAGGCCGGTGCCCGGTGCTGCCCTACGCTGCCCTGCGTGATCGCCAAGCTGCAGTGTGGGGTGCTGGATTGCGCCGATGTCGTTGAGTTGTCCCGGTTCTACCAGTCGCTTCTCGGCGGCGAGGTGAACCAGCCGGATCCGCGGTGGTCGCTCGACGACGGCTGGGTGACGCTCCACACCGAGGGTGGCTTCGTGCTGGCTTTCCAGCGGGTGGGGGACTATCAGCCACCTCGTGGGCGGGATCTCGTCCTGCCTCAGCAG
>NZ_JBEOXI010000277.1:0-10117 GCF_040296465.1 Streptomyces sp. NPDC002130 | reverse complement strand
GGCCGGTCTCGACGGGGACGACACGCGGCACGTCGGGCAGGGACGGCGGCCGGGCGGCGTCGTCCAGGAGGCGGGCCATGCGGCGGGCGCTGGAGGTGATGTGCCCGCGTTCGCGTGGTGTGCCCCGGCGTGGCCGGCCGGCCGGCCACATCAGCACGAGGCCGCCCCAGGAGCGGCGTACGCCGGTCAGCGGGGCGGCGACCAAGGCGAACGGGTAGGGCAGGACGGCGGCGGCGCGGGGGTACCGGCGGGCCATCTCGTCCTGGCCGGCGATGCTGACCAGTGCGTCGTCGTGGATCGCGTCGGTGACCGGGACCGGCGCGGTCAGGGGCAGCCGCTGCCAGGGGGCGCTGAAGGCCACCGGAAGACCGCACAGGGCGACCAGGCGCAGCACCGGCTCCGCCTCCTCGATCAGGTAGAGGCCGCCGATCGAGGCCCCGGTACCGCGCACGGTGTCGGCCAGCGCGAGCCCCAGGGCATCGTCCGGCGATCCGGAGCCGCCGGGGTGCTCCTTGCTCCCGGGCATGGTGTCCTCCCGCTCCTACCCCGGACGCTACGCCTGGCGGAGCGTGCGGGCATGTCATCCGGACGGGTGCCCGGTTTACTGATGAATGTGCAGGCATGGGGCATGACCGTGGGACGATCGGCGACGGTGGACCTGCCGTTTCGCACAGGCGGCCGTGCCGGCGGAGGTCTGCTGGCAGAATCGGTGGTCCTGGACGGCATGGGGAGGCCGGCTTGCAGACGCTGACATCACGGGACCCGTTGGCCGTCGCCGTCACGGAGACGATCCGGGCCGGGGATCTGCCCGGGCTCCGGCACCTGCTCGCCGAGCACCCCGGTCTCGCCACCGTGAGCATCGCCGAAGAGGGTGAGGACGGCAAGGGCACGCGCAGTCTGCTGCACATCGCGACCGACTGGCCGGGGCACTTCCCCCGCGGTCCCGAGATGGTCGCGGCCCTGGTGGCCGCCGGGGCCGACCCCCGCGCCCGTTTCGTCGGTGCGCACGAGGAGACGCCGCTGCACTGGGCGGCCAGCAGCAACGATGTGCCCGTGCTGGACGCGCTCATCGCGGCGGGGGCCGACATCGAAGCGCCCGGTGCGGTGATCGGCGGCGGCACCCCGCTCGCCGACGCCCGGGGATTCGGCCAGTGGCGCGCCGCCCACCGGCTGATCGAACACGGCGCCCGCGTCACCCTGCAGGACGCGGCCACGCTCGGGCTGCTGGACCGGGTCCGGGCGTGTGTCGAGGCGGACGAGCCGCCGTCACCGGACGAGATCACCAGCGCGTTCTGGGGCGCCTGCCACGGTGGGCAGCTGCCGACCGCGCAGTACCTCCACCGGCACGGCGCCGACCCTCACTGGTGCGGCTACGACGGCATGACCCCGCTCGACATCGCCCGCGCCCAGGACGCCGACGACGTCGTGCGGTGGCTGCGCGACCTGGGCGCGAGGAGCACCTCGTAGCGACCCGCCCCGGCGGGACACCTCACAGGCAGTAGCGCACGAGCCATTCGTCCTGGTTGTACGCGGTGCGCGCCGGGTCGGGCACGCTGGCTGCCCGCTCCTCGACCATGTCCTCCACGCGCACCGGCTCCGGCAGTGCCCCGAAGCGTGCCCGGCGGGCGGCGCTCTCCGCCTCGCTCCCCTGCTGCGACGTCGCCTCGTCCACGGCGATTCCCCTCTCCGGCTGGTCGGTCCGACCGTTCCGCCCTTGGCGGGCACTGAGTGGACGTGCGAGAGGGGCTCTTGGTTCCCGGGGCGTCAACGCGGAGGGACTGGTTCTCGGTGGCGCCGGCCGGAGATCACGGCCTTTCGACGGGCGAACCGGCTTGTTCGACCCTACGAAGTTCCAACTCGGTTGTTTCCCTTGCGCCTTCACAGTGATAGGAAACCTTCCTATCAGTTCTGCACGGCCCGCTCTCCCACCCCCCACTCCGCTTGGAGGCACCGTGAGACACCCTTCGGCCCCGGCCGGCCGCCGTACCGTCCTGGCGCTGTTCGGCGCGGCCCTCGCGACCACCCCGTTCCTGAAGCCGCCGCGCGCCACGGCTTCCGTGGCCGCGATCGGGCTCGACGACCCGGCGAAGAAGGAGATCGCCATGCAGCTCGTGTCGAGCGCGGAGAACTCCTCGCTCGACTGGAAGGCGCAGTACCAGTACATCGAGGACATCGGCGACGGCCGTGGCTACACCGCCGGCATCATCGGGTTCTGCTCCGGCACCGGCGACATGCTGGACCTGGTCGAGCTCTACACCGCCCGCAAGCCCGGCAACGTCCTGGCGCGATACCTGCCGGCCCTGCGCGAGGTCGACGGCTCCGACTCGCACGACGGGCTCGACCCCGGCTTCCCCGGCGACTGGCGCCGGGCGGCACGGGACGCCGGGTTCCGGCGCGCCCAGGACGACGAGCGCGACCGGGTGTACTTCGGCCCCGCGGTCCGGCAGGGCAAGGCCGACGGGCTGCGGGTGCTGGGCCAGTTCGCCTACTACGACGCCATCGTCATGCACGGCGACGGCGGCGACGCCACGAGCTTCCGCAACATCCGCAGGCGGGCCCTGCGGACGGCGAAGCCGCCGGCGCAGGGCGGTGACGAGGTGACGTACCTCCACGCCTTCCTGGACGCGCGGGTGTGGGCCATGAAGCAGGAGGAGGCGCACAGCGACACGAGCCGGGTCGACACGGCGCAGCGCGTCTTCCTGCGCGGGCGCAACCTCGATCTGAACCCGCCGCTCGACTGGAAGGTCTACGGCGACAGCTACCACATCGGCTGACGCCACGGCCCGGGTGGGAATTGGTCCACCAAGCACGCGCGGAAGTGGACCCCTTCCCGGGCCGCCCGGGTGCCTAGCGTCACCTCCATGAACGCCACGACCACAGGCGGGGCCCTGCTCGCCGCGCTCGCCTGCGTCCTCGTCGGAGGGTCCTTCACGGCCAACAGCGTGCTGGGCGACTACCCGTACGCGGGCGGTCAGTTCCTGCGCTACGGGCTGGCCTGTCTGCTGCTCGTCCCGGCGGCCGGTAAGGGCGCAGCCGGCCGGCTGCGAGCCCTGACACCCCGCCAGTGGGGCCGTCTCGCCCTGCTCGCGGCGGTCGGCATGGTCGGTTTCAACCTGGCCGTCATCGCCGCCGAGCGCACGGCGGAACCGGCGGTGCCGGGTGTGTTCGTCGGCTGTGCGCCGGTGGCCGTCGCCGTGCTCGTGCCCCTGCTGGACGGGCGCGGGCCGCAACGGACCGTGCTGTACGGGGCGTTGCTCGTGGCCGTCGGCGCCTTCACCGTCCAGGGCTGGGGACGCACGGACGGCGTGGGCATCGCCTTCTCCGTGTGCGCCCTGGCCGGGGAGGTCGGCTTCGCCGTACTCGCCGTTCCCGTACTGCGGCCGCTCGGGCCCCGGTTGCTGTCCGCCACGGTGTGCGCGGTCGCCGCGGTGGAGTCGGCGGCGGTCGGGCTCCTGGCCGACGGCACCGGCTGGCTGCGGCGTCCGGACGGCGTCGAGACGGCCGCGTTGCTGTGGCAGGCGGTGGTGGTCACCGTGGTCGGCTTCGTGTGCTGGTACATGGGCATGCAGCGGATCGGCGCGGAACGCGCCACCTTGTTCTCCGGTCTCATCCCGGTGGCGGCGGTCTGCACGGCACCGCTCGTCGGCACGGGTTCCTACGGACCCGCACAGGCGGCGGGCAGTGCGCTGGTGGGGCTCGGCGTGGCCATGGGGTCGGGAGCGCTGAGGGGCGTGCGGCCCGACCACCGCGCGCGCAGGCGGGCCTTTCGGGGGAACGGGCGCCCGGAGTCCCACGGAGTCCGCGTGCCTGAAATGCCGGAGTGATCACGCGCACATCTAATGGACGGCACTGACCTCCCGGCCGACACAGGAGACGACGTCCATGCCGCACAGCCGCACCGCTGAAGGGGACCGGAAGGCCACGCGCGGAGGTGCGCTGCGGCGGCTGGGCGAGTGGTGCGCACGCCACTTCGTGATCGTCATCATCGCCTGGCTGGTGGCCCTGGTGGCCCTGCAGGTCGTCAGCCGGGCGTTCGGCGGGGAGTACTCCGACAACTTCTCCCTGCCCCAGGCGCAGTCCCAGAAGGGCCTGGACGTGCTGAAGGCGCACGATCCGCAGGCCGGCGGCTACAGCAGTCAGATCGTGCTGCACGACGACCAGCAGGACCTGACCGCTCTGAGTTCCCAGATCTCCACCACGGTCGCCGACCTGGAGAAGCTGCCGCACGTCCTGTCGGCCCAGAACCCGCTGTCCGCGCAGGGGTCGTCCTCGGGGCAGTCGCAGCAGCAGAACGTCGGGCCACTGTCCGACGACAAGAAGACCGCGTACATCACCGTCCGTTTCAACGTGCAGCCCTCGACGCTCGGCGACGACTACCTGAACGGGGTCGACGGTGCCGTGCAGTCGCTGCGGTCGGCCGGTGCCGAGGTCGAGTACGGCGGGCCGCTCGGTGAGCTCGCCCGGCCGAACGCCGACGACCGGGTGAGCGAGCTGATCGGTTTTGGCGTCGCCGTCATCGTGCTGCTGATCGGATTCGGCAGCGTCATCGCCGCCGTCGTCCCGCTGCTCACCGCCCTGATCAGCGTCGTCGGCGGTCTGGCGATCCTCGGGCTGCTTGCGGCCGCGTTCACCTTCGCGACGGTCTCCCCCACGCTGGCCACCATGATCGGGCTCGGGGTCGGGATCGACTACGCCCTGTTCATGATCACCCGGCACCGGCAGAACCTCATCGACGGCGTGGATCCGGTGCGGGCCGCCGGACAGGCCGCGGCCACCAGCGGCCACGCCGTCCTCGTCTCCGGCTGCACGGTGATCATCGCGCTGGCGGGCCTGTCCGCCTCCGGGGTCGGCTTCATCGGTCTGCTCGGGCTCGCCGCCGCGGTCACCGTCGTCTCGGCCGTCGTCGGCGCGCTCACCCTGGTCCCGGCGCTGCTCGGGCTCATCGGCCGGCGCATCGACCGCTACCACGTGCGCCGCCCCGTCGCCGAGACCGACGCCGAGGCGGGTGACACCCCGCAGGGCACCTGGCACCGGTACGCGCAGCGGGTGGAGCGCAGGCCGCTGCGGTACCTGTCGGCGGGTGTCGCGGTGGTCGTGGTGCTCGCGATCCCCGTGTTCTCCATCCAGCTCGGCCACGTCGGCGACGGCGCCGATCCAACGTCCTTCACCGACCGGCGGGCCTTCGACCTGATGACCGACGCGTTCGGACCCGGGTCCAACGGCCCGCTCACCGTCGTCATCGACCAGACGAACGTGCCCTCCTCGCAGCGTTCCGATCTGGCCTCGAAGGCCCAGCAGACGCTCGACTCCGTGCAGGGGGCCGCCGTCGTCACTCCCCTGACACCCACGCAGGACGGCGATGTCCTGATCGGCACCGTCTACTCGACCAAGTCGCCGCAGAACGCCACGACCACCGACCTGACCAACCGTCTGGTCGACCACACCCTGCCGGACGCGGTCGAGGGCACGGACGCCAAGGGCTATGTCACCGGCACGACGGCGGCCCAGGTCGACTTCCGCGACATCGTCGCCTCCCGGCTGGTCGTGATCATCCTCGTCGTGGTCGGCCTGGCGTTCCTGATCATCCTGGCCGTGTTCCGGGGGCTGCTCGTCGCCGTCAAGGCGGCCGTGCTGAACGTGCTGTCGATCGCCGCCTCGTACGGTGTGGTCGTCGCGGTGTTCCAGTGGGGCTGGGGCGGGCCCGCGCTCGGGGTGCACGGCAAGGTGCCCATCGAGAGCTATGTGCCGATGATGATGTTCGCCATCATCTTCGGCCTCAGCATGGACTACGAGATCTTCCTGCTGTCCCGTGTCCACGAGGCGTGGCTGCGCACCGGGGACGCGAAGGGGTCGGTGGCGCACGCCCTGGAGATCACGGCCCGGGTCATCACCTGCGCGGCGCTGATCATGGTGAGCGTGTTCGCGGCGTTCATCGTCAGCGACAACATCGTCGTCAAGATGCTCGGGCTGGGTCTGGCCGTCAGCGTGCTCATCGACGCGACCGTGGTACGCCTGCTCATGGTGCCGGCCGTGATGACGCTGCTCGGGCGGCACGCCTGGTGGATGCCGCGGTGGCTGGACCGGGTGGTGCCGCACATCGACGCCGAGGGGGCGAAGGCCGAGGTTCGTCCGGCGGCTCACTGAACCGCGACTCCCGGCTCCGCCCCAAATCGCGTACGACACCGGTTGCTTGCGGGCGGCTGGACACCTCACCCCGGACCCCTATGCCCGAAAAATCCGCTTTTGCCGTTTTGGTCTGGCCCGTGTGGTTAATCGAGGAGGGTGCGTGCGGGACGGCAGCCGGAGCTCGAACAGCCGGCGGCGAGCCCTCGCACTCGGCCGGACGCGCCGAAGCGCGGTGATGGACGGCGTAATGCCGTCGCCGCGGGCGGTCAGGACCGAGACGTGACCGCATCCACGGGTGATGCCTGAGGGAGAGGACCCATGAGCGAGATGGCGAACGAAAGCACCAGTCGTGCTCAGCAGGCCGGGCAGACGGCGAAACAGGAGGCGTCGGCCACCGTCGGTCAGGCCAGGGAAGGTGCGAGTCAGGTCGCCGGCACCGCCACCGACCAGGTCAGAGCCGTCACCGGCGAGGCCAGGGCACAGGCCGGTGCGATGGCGGGTGACCTGCGCACGCGGGTCACCGAGGAGGCCGAGAGCCAGACGCGACGTGGAGCGCAGGTGATGCGGCAGTGGGCGGACGACCTGTCCGGTCTCGCGGACAGCGCTGACACGGACTCACCCGCCAGGAGCCTCGTGACACAGGCGGCCGACCGCGGTCACCGTGCCGCCGACTACCTGGACACGCGGGGCGTGGGCGGCCTGGTCGACGACCTGCAGGACTTCGCCCGCCGGCGCCCCGGCGCCTTCCTCGGCGGAGCGGTCGTGGCCGGGTTCGCCGTCGGACGGCTCGCCAAGGCCGGCAGCAAGGCCAACGGCTCCGGCTCGGGCCGGTCGACGCAGCCGCCCACCTCCGGCCCCCCGAGCATGCCCGGGGACGCGGCGCCGGAGCTGCCGGGGCGCGGGGAGGCATGAGATGTCGTCGCTCACGCCCCACGCCCCGCACCGACACGCTCCCAAGCACCGCGGGCAGGAGGACAGCTCGGTCGGGGAACTGCTTTCGACGGTGACGTCGGACGTGCAGCAACTGCTGCGCCAAGAAGCGGAACTGGCCAAGGCCGAGATCCGGGAAGAAGCCACCAAGGCGGGCAAGGCGGCCGGGATGTTCGGCGGAGCCGGTTTCGCCGGTTACATGGTGGCCGTCTTCCTGTCCCTGGCGGCGACGTTCGCCCTGGCCAACGTCATGGACCCGGGATGGGCCGCACTGATCGTCACCGGAGTGTGGGCGGTGATCGGCCTGGTCCTCTACCGCCGGGGCCGCGCGCACATGCGCACCGTCTCGCCGAAGCCGGAACAGACCATGCAGACGCTGAAGGAGGACATGCAATGGGCACGGCACCCGACCGGATAAGGGCCGACATCGAAACCACACGGGAGAGACTGTCCGAGGACGTCTCCCGGCTGGCCGACCGCGCCCGCCCCCGCCGGATGGTACGGCGTCGCACCCGGCGCGTCCGCGGCGCTCTGCACGGGGTCAGGGAACGGGTGATGGGCAGCGCCTCGGAAGTCACCGGGCAGACCGTCGGCCGCACCCAGCAGGCCGCCCAGTCGGTGCAGGAGTCCACCGGGCAGGCCGCGGACACGGCGCGCGAGGCCGCCGGAAAGGTCGCCGGCGCCGCTCGTCAGACAGCCGGGCAGGCCGGTGAAGCGGCACGGCAGGCCCCTGAGCAAGCGATGCGGCAGACGCAGGGCAACCCGCTCGCGGCCGGCCTGATCGCCTTCGGCGCGGGACTGCTGACCGCCTCACTGCTGCCCACCTCGCAGGTCGAGGAGCAGGCGGCAGAGCGGGCCGGACAGGCCGTCGAGCCGGTGAAACAGGCCGCGTTGGAGTCCGCGCAGCAACTGAAGGAGGACGCCACCCAGGCCGGCCGCCAGGCCGCCCAGGAGGTCAAGGACACCGCCTCCGAAGCCGCGCGCGCCACCAAGGAACAGGCCGGAGAGCAGGCCGGGCACGTGACCGAGCAGGCCCGCCGCTCCGCACAGACCACGGCCGATGAGGCACGCGGGCAGACCGGCAGCCCCGGACCGTAGGCGCCCCCCGACTGGTCTGCCGCACTCGGAGCCCAGCACAGCCCGAGCACGACGACCGGATTTATCGATATCAACCATGCAGGAGATACCAGGATGATCACCCGAGAGCAGATCGACACCGTGCTGGACCACCCGGTCCATGACGCAAGGGGCAACAAGATCGGCGACGCCAGGCACGTCTTCTTCGACGACGCCACCGGCGAGCCCGAGTGGGTCAGCGTACGGACGGGCCTGTTCGGCACCAGCGAGTCCTTCGTACCCATCCACGACGCGGCCCTCGTCGAGGACCACCTCGAGGTGCCCTACGCCAAGGACCAGGTCAAGGACGCGCCCAACGTCGACATAGACGCTGGCGGCCACCTGTCCGAACAGGAGGAGCAGCGCCTGTACCGGCACTACGGCATCGACTGGGACGCCGCCTGGCAGGACACACACTCCGGTACCGGCCAGGCGCCCGGCACCACCGGCACCGTCGGCGCCGCCGACGACGCGATGACGCGGTCCGAGGAGGAAATGCACGTCGGCGTCGAACGCCACGAGGCCGGCCGGGCGCGGCTGCGCAAGTACGTCGTCACCGAAGAGCAGCAGTACACCGTCCCCGTACGCCACGAAGAGGTCCGCGTCGAGCGCGAGCCGATCACCGACACCAACCGGGACAGGGCGATGACCGGCCCGGACATCACCGAGGCGGAGCACGACGTCACGCTCTACGAGGAACAGCCCGTGGTGGAGACCAGGGCCGTGCCGAAGGAGCGGGTCCGCCTGACCACCGAAGAGGTCACGGAGGAGGAGACCGTCACCGGAGAGGTCCGCAAGGAACGCATCGAAACCGAGGGAACCGACGAGCAAGGGGACCAGCGGCGCCGCCCCTGACGCCGCGCGCGCGGAACGGGAGGACCGACGACCCTCCTCCCCCCGCCGCCCCTGATGATCCCCGGGCGCCCGGGCAGGAGGACGACGACCCTCCTTCCCGGGCGCCCTGCGTACGCGCCGGGCCGGCCGCACCGGGCCCGGATCAGTGGAGCATCAGGTGGACGAGGGCGACGGTGCCGACCGACACGATCAGGGTCCGCAGGACGGCGGGGCTGAAGCGGCGGCCGGTTCTGGCTCCGACAAGACCGCCGAGCGCCGATCCGGCGGCGATGAGGACCACGGCCGTCCAGTCGAAAGGGGCGAAGAACAGGAACAGCACGGCGGCGACGGTGCTGACGACCGCCGCCAGCACGTTCTTCACGGCATTGAGCCGCTGGAGCGTCTCGTCGAGCAGCATGCCCATCAGGGAGACGTAGATGATGCCCTGTGCGGCGGAGAAGTAGCCGCCGTAGACGCTGGCCAGCGTCAGGCCCGTGAACAGCAGGGGACCGCCGTCACGACGCACGGGGCCGCTTCCTGCCTCGCGACGGCGGCGCACCCTTTTCGCGATCCAGGGCTGGCACGCGACCAGGACCAGGGCAAGGCCCACCAGGACCGGCACGATCCGTTCGAACGCCGAGGCAGGCAGGACCAGCAGCAGCACGGCGCCGGTGAGACCGCCCAGCACCGCACCGATGCCGAGCAGCAGGACGCGCCGGCCCTGGCCACGCAGTTCCTCGCGGTAGCCGAAGACGGCGGTGACGGAACCGGGGACCAGACCCAGCCCGTTGGACACCGTGGCGGTGACCGGGGGCAGTCCGGCGGCCAGCAGTACCGGGAAGGTGATCAGCGTTCCTGAGCCGACGACGGCGTTGACGGCTCCGGCGCCCGTGCCGGCGGCGAGCACGGCGGCCATCTCCCAGGGCGTCACGCCGTCGCTCCGCCGCTGGTGCCGTTACCGGTGAGATTCATGGGGTCACGCTAGAGGGTGGATCCTTCGGCGGCCGTCGAAGGGTGCCGGAGCAGGAGGCGGCGACGGCCGCACATTCTGCCTCGCACTCGGCGTACTGACCGAGCGAGATCATCTGCTGGGCGCGGTCCGAGCGCAGCT
>NZ_JBEOXI010000276.1:0-10138 GCF_040296465.1 Streptomyces sp. NPDC002130 | reverse complement strand
TCGTCTCACTCTGCGTGATCACGCGTCCTCCCGTGCGCGATCATCTCGTACAGGTTCGCGTACCGGTACAGGTGGTCGAAGTCCTCCAGCACCCCGAACTGGTACGCCTGCTTCAGGTAGGGGTCCGGCTCCATCCGCGCCACCCACGCCGTCAGGTCCACCGCAACCTGCTCGTAGGCGATGGTCGTCTCCAGCACCGAGGAGACGCCCGGGAGCAGCCAGTTCACGACCTTCTGCTGCTGGGCCTCGATGTAGCGGACCCGCGCCAGCTGCCGCTTGACCTCCGGATCGACCGTGTTGCGGGCCAGCTGGTGGCTGAAGAGAATCGCTTCCACCTCGATGCCGTTCATCGTGATGATGCGGCAGCGGGTGTACGGGTCGCAGTGGTCCGGGTCGATGGGATCCACGTTCAGCTCGCGCCAGCTGCGGAGCTGGCGGTCCAGCGGGATGCCCCGCTGCTCCAACGGATTGAAGGTCACCGGGCGCTCCTCGTGGCAAGGGGGACTGAGGCGGACGAAGTACCCCTGCCACCGCACTGCATGCCGTGGCAGGGCACCACCATCGCCATGTTTCAGCTGTGCGGTTGTCCCGGCCACCGCAGCCGCCCTTACGGTCAAAGGCATGCTCCTTTCGAGCGGGCCGGTAGGCCGTTCGGCTGCCGCCTCTGGCGCTGCGGCCTTCGGGCAGGCCCGGTCGCAGCGCTCCAGCCGGTGAACAGACAAAAGCCGGTCGGGCGCTCAGTCGACAGGTCACCGAACACGTGCAGTGCCGTCAGTGGGCTGCGGCGGATCCGCCGGGCGATGATGCTGCCGGCCTCGTCGTCACGATTCAGCAGGCGTAGACGGCCTCCCGCCTACTGGGGGTTAGGAAGTCATCGTTCCCGGACCGCCGACGCGGTCGCCCTGGAAGCCCGCAAGGCCGCCCAGGCAGTGGACGAGCCAACCGTCGGCGCGCCCATTCCGGCGATTTTTGGGCATGCGTGCAGGTCTGCTCCTACGCCGTTGCCGGGGTCGGCCGGGGAGCTGGCCTAGTCACTCTGTTCCGACCAAGAGGAAAGCGGCTTGGATCTGAGCCTGCGGACAACCCTTCTCCTGCTGGCCGCATACCGGAGGAAGCCCCGCGCGTGACTCCTGCGAAGAGTCGCCTATGACGATCCGGCCCGGCCGTCGAACAGCATCGGGTGCTGGATCTAACTGCTGTCCGGACCGTGATCGCAGCAGGAGCCGCGCTGTATGGCGCGGGCGGTCTCGAGCCAGGTGGAGCCGTGTGGTGGACGGGAATCGGGGGCCTGGCGAAGCGATACGAGGTCGGCCTGGCGGCGGGGGATGCCCTCGTGGATGACGAGGGTGGTTTTGACGAGAACGGCGAAGTCGGTGAAGGGATCGCCGTCGACGACGACAAGGTCGGCGAGGCTGCCGCCCTGGACGGTGCCGAGATCGTCACGGCCGAAGAGCCGGGCCGGGATGGTGGTGGCGCAGTGCAGTGCCTGAGTGGGGGAGAAGCCGTGGGAGTGCAGTGCGCGCAGGGCGAGATGCAGGGACAAGCCGACCGGGACGAGAGGGGAGTCGGTTCCGAGTGCGAGCCGGGCACCGTGAGCGGCCAGGCGCCGGTAGCCGGCCATCTCGGCGGTCAGCTGCTGTTGCTGGCGCGCTGTGGGCGGGGTCTTCGCTTGGTCGCGGATTGCGGCGACGTCCCAAGGGGGCATCAAGGTCCGCACGCGGGGGTCGTCGGCCAGCGACGGGTCGGTGCCGAGGAGCGGCTGCGCGGTGAAGGGCGTGATGATCAGGCTGAAGAGGCCGTCGGCGTACTGTTCGACCAGGTCCTGGTGGATGTGGCCCAATGGTGTGGTGGCGTGCCCGTAGTGGAGGCGCTGGGTGGCCTGCAGGTGGGTGGTGAGGTCCTGGCCTGCCGCGCGGCCGGGGGCGCACAGGTGGCTGCCGCAGGGCACTCCCAGCCGGTGCGCGGCCGCTGCTGCCTGAGCCATCGCCTCTCCTGAGGCGCGCACGTAGGTTTTGATGAAGTCGACGTCCAGGGCGATGGCCCGGCGCAGGGTGCGTTCGACGCCGGCCCGGGTGCGGTGGGGGCGGCCGGTGCTGTAGGCGGTGCGGGAGCCGTCGATGAGTTCGGCGCAGGCAAGGTGGCGTGGGCCGAGGCTGTGTCCGGTGGCGGCTTCTTCTCGCAGCCGGACGGACTCGTACAGAGGTGCGCCCAGGCAGGCGGTGGTGGTGATGCCGTACGCGAGGGCGGTGAGGTTCTGTCGTGCGCCGTAGGTGGCGGTGTAGGGATGGGTGTGGCTGTCGAAGAGGCCGGGGATGACGGTCTGGCCGGAGGCGTCGATGGTGTGGTGGCCGGGGCGGCGTGCCCGGTGGGGTTCGACGGAGGTGATCCGGTTGCCGTGGATGAGGATGTCGACGTCCTGGCGCAGACGGTCGCCGGTCGCGTCCCACAACTGGCCGGCGTGGACCCGGAGTTTGTCGTGTGGCCTTACGGCAGGGTTGCGGCGGGTGGTCAGGCGGGGTGTGGGCAGGGTGCGTGTCCGGCTCGGTACGGCGTTGCGGTCCAGGGTGATCAGCCGCAGCCCTCCACAAGACAGGTACGACAACGTGCGTGAGTCGCCGGACCAGCTGGGGTGGTCGGCGGGCTCGTCGGTCAGTCGGAGGGCCGGCCCGGTGGGGGTGCCGTCGGTTGTGACGGGCAGGGCCCACACTACGGATTCGGCGACCAGGGCCATCCAGCGGCCGTCGGGTGACCAGACGGGGCCGGCGGCGACGCGGTCGGACAATGACTGGTGTGGGGCGGGCAGGTGGCGCCGTTCGCTGCCGGTGACTGTGTCGATGACCCGGATGAGGTGGTAGCCCTCCCGGAAACGGTGGTTGAGCCGGTTGCGGTCGCAGAAGGCGATGTACCGTCCGTCCGGTGACCAACTGGGCGTGCCCGGGGGGCCGTCGGTGGCCAGCGGCTTGGCCACCAGGCGTTCCCTGCCGGTCGTGAGGTCCCGCACCAGCAGGTTCCCCGCGATGTCGTTGCCGGCCAGGTGTGTGCCGTCGGGGGAGAGGGCCGGTTGCAGCCGGTCTGCGGCCACCAGCTCGTCGCGGCCACTGGTGAGGTGCAGGCGGCGTACGGCGACCAGCCCATCGCGGTCGGTGCAGTACAGCAGGCTTCTGCCGTCCGGCGCCCAGGCGGGCATCTGCAGGCGGTGTTCCGGTGCGGCTTGGAGGAGCTTGCGGGGCGTGCCTGCGATGGGCGTCATCCACAGCGCGTTGAGGGCGACGAACGTGGCATGCCGGCCGTCCGGCGACAGGACCGGCCGGTGAATGCCCCGGACCGGGGTGCGGCGCCCGCCGCTGGTGCGGGGCTTGGCCTGCCAGATGGGGCGGGGCATGGACATGTGGGCGGTGAAGGAAATATCGCGCACGGTGGGCGTGCCGAGCGTGCGGATGCGGATCGTGCCATCGGCGACGTACAGCAGTTGTTCGTTCGTCAGCCAGGACGGCGGGGCGGCCGCCAGGTCCTCGTCCTCGGACACGACGTGGCCGTCCACCATCAGTGCCGCCCGCGCAGCCGGCAAAGAGGGCGAGTTGAAGGTGCCCGACAGGTGCAGGTAAGCGATCCTCCCCGACGGCGACACGGAGGGGCACAGCAGCCGGCCCTCCGCGACCGTATGCAGCACGCTCACCTCACCCCCGGACACCGGGACGCGGACCAGCGTCAGGCCACCATCGCCGGTGCCGTCCGGCCGGTGAGCGGCGCGTACACAGACCAGCGACTTTCCGTCGGGCGACCAGGCGGGGTCGATGTCGTCGAACGCTCCACCGGTCACCTGCGTCAGGTGGCCGGTGGTGAGATCCAGGGTCCACACACCATAGGCACTGCCGTCCACCGCGCTGCCACCGCGCTCGGAGGCGAAGGCCAGCATGCGTCCGTCGGGTGACCAGGCGACCGACCGGTCGTCCCACGGCCCGTCGGTCAGCCGGCGCAGCCCGGAGCCGTCGCTGCGCAGCGACCACAGGTGGAAGCCTCCACCGCGATAGCCGCACACGGCGATCGTCTCGCCGTTCGGTGAGAGAGCCGGACGCGTGGCTTCCAGCGACCAGTCCGTCAACTGCTGGGCGGCCCCGCCTGCGAGCGGGATGCTCCAGAGCACGCCTTGGACCTCGGCGATCATCTTCTGGCCGGTGCGGCTGGTGGTGACCGAGCCCCCGGTGATTTCACGGTAGGTCACCACCGCTGCGGGGTTACCGGCGGCGGTTGCCAGGGCTTCCACCGGTGGGATGCCGGGCGTCAGGCCGGTTGTCAGGCCGGCGGTGGAGTTGAGGAAGCCGCGGCGGCTGATGAAACGGGCACTCATGACGGTTCGCCTCCTCGGACGGTCAGGCTCTTTTTCCCGCTGCCGTCATCTGTCCCGGTCGTGCAGGAAGCCGCCGCAAGGGCTGACCACACGGAATCCGGGCGCAGTGGAAGGGCGCGGATGCGGATGCCGAGGGCGTGGTGCAGGGCGTTGGCGAGTGCCGCAGAGATGGGGTTGATGGCCAGTTCGGCGAGAGGTTTGGGGGCGCTTGTGCTGTCGCGGCCGATGAGCTGGACATGGGTGGGGGGACAGTCGCCGAGGCGCGGGACGGTGTAGGTGCGCAGGTCGGGTGTGGTGATGTGGCCGTCGGGGTCGATGGTGAGTTCTTCGCTGAGGGTGCAGCCGAGGCCTTGGACGACGGCTCCTTCGACTTGGGCGCGGCTTTGTGCGGTGTGGATGATGCGTCCGGCGTCGGCGATGTGCACGCTGTCGAGGACGCTGAGGATCCCGGTGTCCGGGTCCACGCAGATGCGGAACCACTGGGCGCTGACGGACAGGGACAGGTCGCCGTCGTCTGCGGCGGCCGTTGCCTCGGCTTGGAGGCGCAGGCCGGCCGACCGGGCGTAGCGGTGAATTTCGGTGAGGGGCAGGACCGTTCCGGCGCAGTCAACGGCGTCCTTGGTGAGGCGGCAGTCCTCTGGTGGGGTGCCGGTGAGGGTTGCTGCAGTGTCGATGAGGAGCCCGGCAAGTTCCTGGCAGGCGCGGGTGACGGCCTGGCCGGTAAGACGCACGGCGGTGGAGGCGAAGCCTCCGGTGTCGTGTTCGAGGAGGTCGGTGTCGCCCTGATGCAACCGGAAGCGTGCCGTGCTAGTGCCCAGCGCCCGGGCGGCGATACGGCACAGAGCGGTGCCGGCGCCGCTGCCGAACTCCGGGGCTCCGGTGGTGAGGTCGTAGACGCCGTCGGCAGCCAGTGATGCCTTCGCCTGGGCGATGTGGCCGTCGGCCGGCACGCTGTGATGGGCGGCGACGGCCAGGCCCTCGCCGACGTGACTCCCGGGTGGTGGGGCAGGCCGTTCGCGCTCGAGGCGGCGGTCCTCACGCACCTGCCTCAGGGCGTGGAGTACGTCGTGCAGGGAGCTCCCCATGAGGGGGGGCTGTCCGCCCACTCCGGGAAGGACTGCCCGGTCTGCGGGTCGCAGGCAGGCACGCTCACGCATGATCAGCGGATCCAGACCGAGACCGTGAGCGATGTCGTCGAGGGCGGATTCGACGGCGAAGACGATCTGTGCGGCGCCGTAGCCGCGGAACGCGCCGGAGGGGACGTTGTGGGTGCGCACGCTGTAGGCGTCCACGGTCAGGTTCGGGCACCGGTAGGGAGCGAGTCCCTCCGCACAGCCGGTCTCCAGCACGCCGGGGCCGTGATTGCCGTAGGCGCCGGTGTCGGCGAGCACGTGGATCTGCATCGCCGTGAGCGTGCCGTCACGGCGCGCGCCGATGGTGACCCTGGTCCGGAAGGGATGCCGGGTGGTGGTCGCGGTGAGTTCCTCGGTGCGGGAGAGCTCCAGCTGCACCGGGCGCCCGGTGTGCAGGCAGGCAAGGGTGGTGATGTCCTCGGTCAGGACTTCCTGCTTGCCGCCGAACGCACCGCCCACGCGGCCCGCGGTGACCCGCACCCGCTCCGGGTCGAAGCCGAAGATGTCACACAGGCGCCGTCGCACCAGATGAGGGGCCTGCGTGGAGGTGTGCACCCGCAGCCGTCCCTCGCCGTCCGTCCAGACCCGGGTCGCGTGGCATTCCAGAGCGGTGTGCTGGACCCGCTGGGTGGTGAAGGTGTGGTCGTAGACGGTGTGGGCTTCGGCCAGGCCGACGTCGACGTCGCCCGTGGACCGGTGCAGGTGCGCGATCACGTTGGGCCCGTCACCCACCTGCACGGCACCAGGCCGCATCGCCTCCTCCGCAGTGGAGACATCGGGAAGCACCTGGTAGGTGACGCGGACCAGACGGCTGGCTTCCTGGGCCGGCGCGGGGTCGTCGGCGATGACGGCGGCGACGCGCTGGCCGACATGACGCACCACATCGTCGAGGACACGCAGGTCGGCCGGGTCGTCCTCGCTCCGCTCATGCAATGCCGTGGAGAAGCGGGTGACGGGAGCGTCCCGGTGGGTGAGGACGGCGTGCACGCCCGGCACGGTGAGCGC
Organism: Streptomyces sp. NPDC002130; assembly: GCF_040296465.1. Taxonomy (NCBI): domain Bacteria; kingdom Bacillati; phylum Actinomycetota; class Actinomycetes; order Kitasatosporales; family Streptomycetaceae; genus Streptomyces; species Streptomyces sp. NPDC002130. The sequence continues at coordinate 3,652 of NZ_JBEOXI010000276.1, read as the reverse complement.
CGCAGCCGTGTCGATGTCCAGGATGCGGGCGTGCCGGTGCGGGGAGCGCACCAACGCCAGGTGCAGCATGCCGTCCGGTTCGGGGCCGTCCAGGGTGAAACACGCGGTGCCGGTGACGACATCGCGGGCGGCCGGGTCCGCGGGACCGGGGGCGCAGTGGGAAACGGACGACGGCGTGCCGTGCGTGGCTGCGGCCTGTACTGCCCGGCTGATCGACTGGTAGCCGGTGCAGCGGCACAGGTTGCCTTTCAAGGCCTGTGGGAGATCCTCCAGTTGGTCCTGGCTCAGGGCCGCGGTGGTCATGACGAACCCTGGTGTGCAGTAGCCGCACTGGAATCCCTGGGCCCGGGCGAACGCCTCCTGAACCGGATGCAGGCGGCCGTCGGCGCCGAGGCCTTCGACCGTGGCCACCGTGCGCCCGTCGATGCGGTGGGCGGGATACAGGCAGCTGTGCACGGCCCTGCCGTCCACGTGCACGGTGCACGCCCCGCAGTCCCCGCTGTCGCAGCCCTTCTTCACCCCCGTCCAGCCCTGCTCGCGCAGGTAGGTGCGCAGACACTGCCCAGCCCTGGGCCGCTGATCGCTGCCACGGCCCTTGATACACACGGTGAAAGGCATCGGGGACTACCTCTCCTCGGCCAGGGTGCTGCAGACTTCTTCGGCCAGGCGCACGGCCAGATGCCGGCGCCAAGGCGGCCTCCCGTGGACATCGTCCAGCAGGACGCGGCGGGGGAGCGCCGGCAACAGGCTGCCGCGCAGCTCGTCGGGGGACGGCGCGCACTCGAAGGAGACGGCCACCGGTCGGGTGGTGGCGGCGGTGACCGCGACGGTCAGCCCTCCCTCGGGCCACCCCCGGACGCCGGTGACCAGCGCCACCGACCTGCCCCACGCGTGCGTACTGACTCTGCGCATCACACTGCGCGCGGCGAGTACCTCGGCGGGCAGCGTGAGCGAGCGCAGCAGCTCACCCGGAGCCAACACCGTGGACCCGGGCCCGGTGACGAAGTCCCGGACGCGCACGGCTCGTTCTGCTCCGTCCAGGCCGCGCACCCGGCAGATGCCGTTCAGTGCCACGGCCATGGAGATCATGGGGCCGGCCGGCAGGGCGGCGCACAGGTTGCCGCCCACCGTCGCGGTGTTCCACACCTTGAAGGAGGACGAGAAGGCCCGGCAGCAGCCCGCGATCAGCGCCCGTCCCGACGGCCACGGCGCACCGGGCGTTTCGGCGAACGCCAGCAACTCGGTGATGGTGCAGGTGGCGCCCACCTCGATCCCTGCCTCGGTCATGGTCAGCGGCGGCCAGCCATGGGTGGTCAGATCGCGTAGCCGCCGCAGGCCGGGCCGAGGTTCGGCGAACAGGACCGTGCCGCCGGCTAGCCATGCATCCCCCTGCCGCCAGGGCAGCCCGCTTCGCCCGTCGACGACCTCACGCACTGCCGTCAGGTCCATAGCACCCTCCCAGGCTTCGCCACGTCGGTCAGAAGGTGACGAGATCCCCGGTGACAGGCAGTCCATCGACCTGGCCGGGCGTGACGATGGCGAGCTCGTAGTCGTGGCGCGTGCCCGGCTGCCACTGACCGCCGGCCAGCGCGACCGTGGCGATGTTGGGCACGGGGCCGCGGGTCCAGTCGAGCAGCCCGGCCATGGTGTGCAGTTGCGTCCTGCCCAGGGCGGCGGCGATGGAGCGCCGGTCGGTGGGATCGTCGGCCGCGGTCAGCGCGTGCGTGGCGACTTCGAACAGGGCGTAGGCCAGACCGAGGGGCTGCAGCCACTGACGGCCCGTCGCCTGCTCGTAGCTTTCAGCGAGTTCGGCAGCGGTCATGCCGTCGACCGACGACCGGTAGGGGTGGGCCGGTGTCCAATACGCCAGAGTTCCCACGCCCGCCTGCGCCGGAAGTTTCCCCCCGCGGGTGACGGACGGCGGGTAGGCCAGCCAGCGCGAGCACGTGATCAGACGCGGCTGCCAGCCCTCCTTCGCGGCCCCGGCACGGAACAGAGCGAGATCGCGACCCGTGGCGGCGCTGGTGACGATGTCGATCTCAGCGTCCCTGAACGCCTTGACGTGCGCCTCCAGCGTGGCGGCCGGTTCCCGGTAAGGCTCCGGTTCCACGAGCCGGTGTCCCCGGGAGCGGGCCGCCGCGGCGAAGCCGCGCCGCGGATGCCGCGACCACATTCCCTGCGGCCCGTCGTTCCACAGGCAACCGACCTGCTGCTGCGAGCCGTCCACGCGCTCCCACAGGTCGGCGAAGACACCGGCGATGTCGTCCAAGCCCCAGCAGAAGTGGTACGTCCAGCCGAAGGGCCGGTAGTCGTCCGCTCCGCGCCCGTAGTAGTACACCTGCCACGGAAACGTGCTCGACAGACACGGCACCGCGGCGGCTTCACAGGCATCCGCCACAGCCGGCAACACCTCGGTACCGGCCAGGGTGACGACGATCGCCGCGTTCTCCTCCCGGACCAGCTCCTCGACCGCCTGGCGTGCCCCCTCGGCGCAGGAGCGGGTGTCCCGGCCCACCAGCCGAATCGAGTATCCGGCAGGTCCCCGCCCGGCCAGCTCCGGCTCCAGCCATGTCAGTACGAAGTCCAAGGGATCGCCCAGGGATCTCAGCCGTCCCGAACGGGCAACGGCCACCCCCACGGTAAGGACGCGCTCCCGAACCGCACGTGACTCGCTCATCATGCTCCCTGACAAAATCCCTGGCCGGCACTCGGCGCTCGGTGCACAGCTAGGCTCCCCGGTGGCGCTGCCAGGCAAAGGGGGCCGATCGGGTGATGCGCAGGCACGCCGGGCGGCGACAGGAACACTGATGGCCCCCGCCGGTCATCATCGCGTGCATGAAGACGCCTTACGCCTGCTACCTGCGACTTGTCGATCTCCTCGATCTGCAGCGGCCTCGCACACCAGAGGAGCAGCCCACACAGTGGGCGGACGAGCACTTCTTCATCACCGTGCACCAGTCCGCCGAAGTCCTCGCCAGCCAGGCACTGGTGGATTTGCACCGGGCCACGGACCACGCACACGCAGGCCGGGACACCCAAGCCACCACGGCCCTGCGCCGGGTCACAGCACTCGTGGACATCCTCGAGCACCACCTCGCGCTGCTGGACCACCTCAGAGCCGACAGCTTCGCCTGCTTCCGCCCCCTGCTGGACAACGCCAGCGGAGCCCAGTCCAGCCAGTTCGCCCAACTGTTCCACCGCATCGCCGCGCCGGACCTCCTGGGCCCGCCGACTGAACCCCAGCAGGCCCGAACACCTCAGGCGCCCGCCGCATTGCAGGCACTGCGGGCGGCCGTCGTCCGCTGGCAGACGCGGCATCTGCTCCTGGTCGAGCGGATGATCGGTGACCAGCCCGGCACAGGCGGAACTTCGGGACTGGCCCATCTGCGCGCCAGCACCGCGGGAACCCCGCCGCGTGACACAGCCTGGTCAGCTCCTCATCGCCCAGTCGGGGCGCATCCTCCAGGTGGTTCTGCAGACGCGCAAGCAACTGGGTGCCGGCCATATGCAAGGCCGCACGCACCTCGAGGGCGGGAGCTCCGTCGATCGGGAGCCAACTGCCGAGAAGCCGGACGCCCGTCGCGACCGCGTGCGGGCAGTGGCGAGCCGAGCCCGGATCGGCCGTACTGGTTCCGCAGTACGGCGCGGTGGC
>NZ_JBEOXI010000275.1:0-10183 GCF_040296465.1 Streptomyces sp. NPDC002130 | reverse complement strand
AGTCGACGCGGAGCGTCGGTGACCGACGACAACGCCGCAGATGCGCGTGCCAGGCCCCGCGTCTGTGGGCTGATCCAAACGACAGGCCCTAGGCCACGTCGGTCAGCTTGGGCATCTCGCCCTCGGTCTTCGTGGTGTCGATCACCGAGAAGCTCGCGCCCTGCGGGTCGCTGATCGCCGCGAACCGGCCGAACGGGGTGGTCATGGGGCCGAACCGCAGCACGCCACCCAGCTGGGTGGCCTTCGCCACGGCCTCGTCGCAGTCGTCGACCGTGAAGTAGACGTTGATGTACGGCTGCACCTCGGGCGGGAACTCCTCGGTCATCTTCATCCGGCCGAGCACGGTGCGCTCGCCCAGGTCGTAGACCCGGAAGTCCATCTCGCCGTCCTCCATGTCCCGCTGCCGGTAGGAGAACACGGCGGGGAAGAACGCGTCGGACTTCTCAGGCTCGCGGGTGAAGACCTCCGCCCAGGTGTAGGCGCCGGGTTCGGCCATCGCCTGGAAGCCCTCGTGGGTGCCTGCCTGCCAGACGCCGAAGACGACACCGCCGGGATCGCGGGCCAGGCACATGGTGCCGAAGTCGGCGACCCGCATCGGCTCCATCAGCACCTCGCCGCCGTGGTCACGGATCCGGGCGGCGGTGGCGGCCGCGTCCTGGGACGCGAAGTAGAGGCACCACTGCGACAGGCCCTCCTGGCCGGGCATGGGCGGAACGACGGCGGCGACCGCCTTGCCGTTCGCGTAGGCCTCCGTGTAGTTGCCGAACTCCGCCGACGCCTCGGCGAAGGTCCAGCCGAGGACGTCCCCGTAGAAGCTCTTGGCCCCTTCGAGATCACCGAACATCGCGTCGGCCCAGCAAGGGGCTCCTTCAGGTTGCACGGCCATGGCACGGCCCTTCCCGCATGAGTGGAATCATCCGTTTCTTCACGCTAGTCACCCGGGCGCGGACTCGCGCGTCGAGGGCCTTCCGCGACGGACGTCTTCCCCCCGGCGCCCGGTTGTGCTTGCCTGAGTGCCGTTTCGGTGGCCGGGGCGGGAGTTGCCGTATGCGCAAGCCGTGGGTCGTGGGGGTACTGCTGGCCGGGGCGCTCCTCGGCGGGTGCGGGGATCCCGCGTCCGCACCCGAGGAGCCGGCGCCGGCCGCACCGCGCGCGTCGGCCACCACCCACCAGCGCGCCCCCGCCTCCCCCGGTCCGGAACCGAAACGGGCGCCCACGGTGCTGTACCTCGGCGACTCGCTCGCGATGGAGGGCCAGAAGGTCCTGGGCGAGGAGTTGCGCCGGGACCTGAAGGCGAAGTACACCGGTGCCCCGTACTCCGGCACCACCCTGTGCGACTACCTGGAGGGCACGGCCGACCGCTCCCTGGTACCGGCCGCCGACAAGGCCGCCGCACTGGTGCGCAGGCTGCGGCCCGACTTCGTGGTCCTGCAGTTCTGGGGGAACTCCTGGGGCTACACACCGTGCATGGACGGCATCACCTACGGCAAGTCCCCGGCCCGGTACTTCGAACGCTACGACGCCGACGCGCGCCGGCTCACGGAGCAGATAGCCGCGGCCGGGGACGGCGGCCGCCCACGGATCGTCTGGGTGTCGCAAGGGCCGGACCCGATCACCCCCGAGCGGGTCCGGCGCGTCAACGCGCTGTACGAGAAGCGTGCCGCCGCCTCGGGCGACCTCGTGGCGGACGCCGGGAAGGCGGTGAGCCCGGCCACCGGCCGCTACACCTGGACGCAGTACCTGCCGTGCACGGCCTACGAGCGCGCCCACCCCGACTTCTGCACACAGCCCGGCCGCGACCGCACGGCCCTGCACCGTGACGACGACTATCTGCACTTCTGCCTGGCCCCCACGACGTCAAAGCCGAAGCCCTGCCCGGTCCGCTCCCCCGGCATCCTGCGCATCGCCCGGGAGATCACCAAAACCGTTCGACAGGCGTCGCGTTGACCGCTCGAAGGGGCGGCGTATGTCACGGCCCCGCGCCGGGTCGACGCGTCGGAGGGCCGCCCCCTGGGGTACCGGGGCGTGCCGCCGGCGACCCGCGCCCCCTTCCCGCGTGAGGCGCTCGGGCGGCTCGCGGGGCGGGGCGACACCGCAGGGGTGACCGGGGTGTGGGAGGAGACCCTGCGGGCTCGGCTCCGGAGCACACCGGGCCGCCGCTCTGGGCCCACGGCGGCGTCGGCGAGGGTGGCCGAGCGGCGTAGGGGCGGAGACGGCTCCGCCCCTGCGTACGGGGACGGGGGCACGTCACTCGCCCGCGTACGCCCTCTCCAGCGTGGCGATGTCGAACTTGCTCATCGCCATGAACGCCTGGGTGACGCGGGACGCCTTCGCCGGGTCCGGGTCGCTGATCATCTCGGAGAGCCGGTCCGGGACGACCTGCCAGGACACGCCGAACCTGTCCTTGAGCCAGCCGCAGGGGCCCGGCTCGCCGCCGTTCTCGGTGAGCCTGGTCCAGTAGTAGTCGATCTCCTCCTGGTTCTCGCAGAAGATCATGAAGGAAGTGGCCTCGGTGAACTTGAACTGAGGGCCGCCGTTGAGCCCGAGGAACCGGTGCCCGTTGGCCGTGAACTCGACCGTCATCACACTGCCGGCGGCCTGGGGCGCTCCCTCGGGGTAGTGGGCGATCTTGCCGATGCTGGAGTTCTTGAAGATCGAGACGTAGTGGTGGGCGGCCTCCTCGGCCTGGCCGTCGAACCAGAGGCAGGTGGTGAAACCGTCGGTGGTCATGAGTCCTCCCGGGTGCGTCGAACGCTGTCACCACTGTCGACCGGTGCTCGCCCCGGAACTCATCGGCCGGGGGCCGGCAAATTCGGATGGCCGCTACACCGTTCGGAACTAGCATCCGGTCATGACGTCTTCGCCCGCCGACAGCGGCATCCGTCCGTTCCGCATCGACGTACCGCAGAGCGACCTCGACGACCTCCACGACCGCCTCGACCGGACCCGCTGGCCGGACGAGCTGCCCGGCGTGGGCTGGACGTACGGCGTTCCGTCGGGCTATCTGCGCGAGCTGGTGCGGTACTGGCGGGACGACTACGACTGGCGGGCCGCGGAGGCGCGGCTGAACGCCTGGCCGCAGTTCACCACCGAGATCGACGGTGCGCGGGTGCACTTCGCTCACATCCGCTCCCCCGAGCCGGACGCCACCCCGCTGATCGTCACGCACGGGTGGCCGGGGTCGATCGTCGAATTCGCGGGCATCGTGGGACCGCTGACGGACCCGGCCGCCCACGGCGGCGACCCCGCCGACGCCTTCCACCTCGTGCTGCCGGCCATCCCCGGCTTCGGCTTCTCCGGCCCCACCCGGGAGACGGGCTGGGAGGCACGCCGGATCGCCGACGCGTGGGCCGAGCTGATGACGCGCCTCGGCTACGAGCGGTTCGGCGCGCAGGGCGGCGACTGGGGGGCGGCCATCTCCCGCGAACTCGGGCGCGTCCACAGCGGCCGGATGATCGGCCTCCACCTCAATCTGCTGCCCGGCGCGCAGGCCGCCGTCGAGCCGGCCGCCGGGGAGCTGGAGGCGCTGAGTCCCGCGGAGCGGGAGCGCACGCTGACCTCGTGGCGGCGGTGGGCGCAGTGGTCACGCGACGGCACGGGCTACTTCCACGTGCAGTCCACCCGGCCGCAGACGCTTTCCTACGCGCTCACGGACTCACCCGTCGGGCAACTCGCCTGGATCGTCGAGAAGTTCCAGGAGTGGACGGACTCGGAGAAGCTGCCCGAGGAGGCCGTCGACCGGGACCTGATGCTCACGAACGTGATGCTGTACTGGCTGACGGGCACGGCCGGTTCGTCGGCCCGGATCTACTACGAGCGCGCCCACGCCCGGGGCGAGAGGATCGCCGCCCCGCAGGAGCCCTCCACCACCCCGACCGCGGTCGCGTCCTTCCCCGGCGACCCCCAGATCCCGCTGCGGCACAAGGCGGAGCGGACGGAGAACGTCGTCCGCTGGACGGAGTTCGACCGCGGCGGGCACTTCGCGGCGATGGAGGAGCCTGACCTGCTGGTCGGTGATGTGCGGGCGTTCTTCCGGCAGTTGCGCGAGAAGGGCTGAGCCCGGGGGCTCTGCCGGTAGCGGATCTGCCGAGGGCAGAGAAACCGTTCGCCGGCATCGTCCGAGGTCAAGAGTGGAGTCGACGGCACATCCCCGACCCGTCCACGGCGCTCGCCGCCACGACGAGGAGAACCGATGACTCCACTCACGACGCTCGCCCCGCGGGCGGAGGAGGGCGACACCCCTCCGACCCGCTTCGACGACCATCTGGCCGCCCAGCTGCTCGCGCAGCGCATCGTGCTGCTGGGCACCCAGGTCGACGAGGTCTCGGCCAACCGGGTCTGCTCCCAGCTGCTCATCCTGTCCGCGGAGGACGCCCACACCGACATCAGCCTGTACATCAACAGCCCGGGCGGCGCGGTGCACGCGGGCCTCGCCATCTACGACACGATGCGGCTCATCCCGAACGACGTCTCGACGCTGGCCATGGGCTTCGCGGCCAGCATGGGCCAGTTCCTGCTGAGCGTCGGCGCGCCGGGCAAGCGCTACGCCCTGCCGAACGCGCGGATCATGATGCACCAGCCGTCGGCGGGCATCGGCGGCACCACCGCCGACATCGAGATCCAGGCGGAGAACCTGGAGTTCACCAAGCGGACCATCGAGCGGATCACCGCCGAACACACCGGACAGAGCCCGGAGACCATCTCCCGGGACGGCGACCGGGACCGCTGGTTCACGGCGGAGGAGGCCAGGGAGTACGGCATGGTGGACCGGGTGGTGGAGTCCCTCGCGGACGTCCGCCCGGCGGCCACCCGGCGCAGGATGGGGCTGCAGTGATGGGTACGTACACGATCCCGAACGTCGTCGAGCGCACCCCGCAGGGCGAGCGGTCCTACGACGTGTTCAGCCGGCTGCTGTCCGAGCGGATCATCTTCCTCGGCACCGAGATCGACGACGGCGTGGCCAACGTCGTCATCGCCCAGCTCCTCCACCTGGAGTCGTCGTCGCCGGAGAGCGAGATCGCGATCTACCTCAACTCTCCGGGCGGCTCGTTCACTTCGCTCATGGCCATCTACGACACGATGACGTTCGTGCAGGCGCCGATCTCCACGTTCTGCGTGGGGCAGGCGGCCTCCACGGCGGCCGTGCTGCTGGCCGGCGGGGATCCGGGGCGGCGGTTCGTGCTGGAGCACTCACGGGTGCTGCTCGGCCAGCCGGCCGCCGGGGGGCAGCGCGGCACGGTGTCCGATCTGGCGCTCCAGGCCAAGGAGATGGTGCGGATCCGCTCCCAGGTCGAGGAGGTGCTGGCGCGGCACACCCACCACGACGTGGCGACCCTGCGGGCCGACATGGACCGCGACAAGGTGTTCACCGCGCAGGAGGCGGTGGGCTACGGGCTGGCCGACGAGGTGCTCAGCCGGCGCCTCGCGAGGGTCTGAGGCGCCGGCCGGCCGGTACGGCTCAGGCCGCCAGGCACATTCCGTCGTGTGAAGAGGTGGACGCGCCGCGGCGACCGCCGCCCGCGTAGCGCGAGGTGAGACGCGTCAGCTCGCCCTGCGCCCTGGTCAGCAGGTCGCCGAGGTTCAGCCCGAGGGCGTGGGCGGCGGCCGCGAGGACCTCCGAGGAGGCCTCCTTGCGGCCCCGCTCCACCTCCGAGAGGTAGGGCATGGAGATCCGCGCCTCGTCGGCGACGTCCTTCAGCGTGCGCTCCTGCGCGAGGCGTTCGCGGCGCAGGACGTCACCCACCAGGTCCCGCCACAGCGGCTCCTTCGCGGCGGGGGCCGGCGGCGCCTGGCGGGGCGGTGCGCCGACGGGACGCGCGCCGTGCGGGCGCAGTGGGATGACTCGGGCTTCGTTCGGCAGGTGGTTGCTCACTTCTCCAGCCTAGGAATCCCGGCCGCCGGGGGAAGGGCCCGGAGTTCCGCCCTGGGTGGAATCATCGCGCGCACGACCGGGACGGGGGCGGAGCGTTACATTCCGCCCCATTTCGCCCATGGGAAAATCGGGGGGCATGGTGCGCGTCGACCCGGGTACCCGCAACTCGGGAGTACCTATGCAGATGTCCGCCGCGACGTTCGGGAGAGGTAATGGAGACCGCCGTGATCCGGTCGAAGGCACAGGTCGTCGAAGAGAACGCAGAGGCCGGCGCGGGTGACGGAGCACTGCCAGGAGTCGTGGACCCGCGGTCCGTGGCCCCGCGGGACGCGAGGCAGTTGTCCCGCCAGTTCTTCCAGCGCCTGACGGAACTCGAAGAGGGAACACACGAGTACCAGTACGCGCGCAACACCCTCATCGAGATGAACATGTCGCTCGTGCGCTTCGCCGCAGGCCGGTTCCGCGGCCGCGGCGACGACATGGAGGACATCGTCCAGACCGGCATGATCGGCCTGATCAAGGCCATCGACCGGTTCGAGCTCTCGCGCGAGGTCGAGTTCACCTCCTTCGCGCTGCCGTACATCGTCGGCGAGATCAAGCGGTTCTTCCGGGACACGACGTGGGCGGTGCACGTGCCCCGGCGACTGCAGGAGCTGCGCGTCGAGCTGGCCAAGGCCCGTGAGGAGCTCGCCAGCCGACTGGACCGCGAGCCGACGGTCGCCGAGCTGGCCACGCTGATGAACATCTCCGAGCGTGAGGTCGTGGAGGGACAGATCGCGGCGAACGGGTACAACTCGTCGTCGCTGGACGCCGCGCTGACCGGGGACGGCCCGGAGGGCGGCGAGGCGGTCCTGGCCGACTTCATCGGCGTGGAGGAGGACGGGCTTCGGCTCGTCGAGGACTTCCACTCGCTCGCCCCTCTCATGGCGGAGCTGAGCGAGCGCGACCGGCAGATCATCCACATGCGGTTCGTGGAGGAGGCCACCCAGGCGGAGATCGGTGAGCAGCTCGGCTGCTCGCAGATGCACGTCTCCCGCCTGATCAAGCGGATCATCACACGGCTGCGCGAGGGCATGCTGGGCGAGCTGGGCTGCGCCTGACAGGGCCGTCCGACCAGCGGGTGCCGTCCCCCATGCGGGAGTGGGGCGGCACCCGCGAAATGCTGTCCGGCTCGCGCGGATGACGCATCTCACCCGGACGGCTCACCCAGCGGCTCCGGCGGAGGAGAGCGGCAGGACGGCACGCACCCGCTTGCCCACCGGCACCCGCTCCACGCTGACCTGCTCCGCGAGCGCGTTGACGATCTCCAGGCCGTGCCGGCCGATGCGCTCGGGGTTGCGGGGGAAGACGCGGGGCAGTGCGGAGCTGCTGTCGTAGACCGACACCGTCACCGCGGCGTCGGTGCCGACGAGCTCCAGGATGTACGGCCCGTTGCTGTGCCGGTCGGCGTTGGTGATCAGCTCGCTCACCACCAGCAGTACGGCGCCGTCGACCCGCTCGTCGATGCGCGCGCACCACTCGGTCCTGAGCTGGTCGAGGAAGAGCGCGGCGAAGGACCGCGCCTCGGCGATGCATCCCTGCTCGCCGGTGTAGTGTGCCGCCCGCCTCAGCGGCTCCACGGGCACGTCGAAACCAGTCGGTATCACTGCCCCGTCCAGGTGGTCGATCATTCTTCTCTCTCCGGGAAGCCGGACTGGCCGGACGCTCTGCACCAGTGCTCGTACCCCGAGCCGGGCTTCACAGTCCTGACAGATTCTCCCCCATTCGATGACGCGGGCATTGTCCCCCCTTCGCGGGGCACCCGGAAAGAATCAGGACCGGCCGAGGGCGGTCGGGCCGGATCGCCGGAGGTGCGCGGTGGCCTGGTGGACATGGCTGGTCGTGGTGATCGCGGCGCTCGTCGCCGTCGCGGCGGTGACGCTCGCCGTGCAGGCGGGGCGACGCTCGGGGACCGTCATCGCGGTCCGGCGCCGCCCCGGCGGGAAGGACCTGCGATGAACGAGCTGCTGGCCGCGCGCAGTCTGACGACCCTCCCGGTGGTCACCCTGGGCGGCGACGCCGTCGCGCAGGTCAAGGACACCGTCTTCGACGCCGCCGCCGGCCGGATCACCGGTTTCACGCTGAGCGGGCGCGGCCTGCTGAGCGGGCCGCTGAAGCAGAGCCTGCCCTGGCCGGCGGTGCATGCGCTGGGCCCGCACGCCGTCATGATCCGCGACGCCCTCGCGCTGCGGGACACCTCCGTCGTGGTGGCCCGCCGCGAGGCGCAGCAGGGCCGGGTGCTGCACGCGAAGGTTCTGACCGACGAGGGCGCCGAGGTGGGTACGGTGCTCGACGTGATCGTCGAGGGCGGCACCAGCGGCCGGGTCGTCGGCTTCCGGATCGTTGCGGCCAAGTCTCTGGTGCAGGGCTCACGACGCCGTCGGCACCGGGTCTACGTGCCGCGCGGCGAAACGCTCGCCGTCTCGGGCCGTGCCCTGGTCATCCCGGCGGACGCCACCCGCTACGTCGCCGACGACCTGCCGGCCTTCGTCGCCCGGGTCGGGGCCTTCCAGGCCGGGCGGGAGGGGTCGGCGCCATGATGCTGTTCTCCGAGGCGCGGGGCCTGCCGGTGCTGACACTGACCGAGGCGGAGGACATCGGCGCGCTGAGGTCGCTGACGGTAGACGCCGTGTCCGGTGTGGTCACGCACGTCCGGGTGCGGGGCCGGCACTCCCGCAAGGAGACCGTGCTGGCCTGGGGTGCCCTGCACGCCGTCGGACCGGACGCGGTGCTGGTCCGCACGGCCGCCGAACCCGCCGAGGTTCCGCCGCACCACGAGCTGCCGGGGCTCAGGATCCTCACCGAGACGGGCGACACGCTCGGCACGGTCCAGGACGTCGCGTTCGAACCGGAGACGGGCCGCGTCGAAGCGGTCGTCACCGCCCACGGTGACCTGCCGGGCGACCGGCTGCTCGGACTCGGTGACTACGCCCTGGTGGTCCGCGCCGCTTGAGCCGGCCGGGTCAGGAGGCCGGGGCCTGCTCCGTCGTGCCACCGCCGGTGTCGCTCCCGGTGTCGCCCCCGGTGTCGCTGTCGGGCGGCGGCTGCTGGGTGTCGGACGACGGCGGCTCGTCCGTAGTCGGCCCCGACGTGTCCGTGTCCGAGGTCGGCGGTTCACTCGTGGGCGGCTCTGACGACGTCGAGTCGGTCGGTGCCGTCGGGGGCGTGGTGACGGTCGCCGTCGGGGACGGCTTGTCGGGCTTCTTCGTCTTGTGGTCCTTCTTGCCCGTGTCGCCCGCTTGGCGCTCGAACCACTCGCCGTCGGGCTCGCACATCACGAAGACGTCGACCGGCTCCGGTGCGGGCGCCACCGCGACGACGTTCGACGCTCTGTACCCCGGCCACGCGTCGCCCGTCGTCTTCGGCGCGCTCTGCTGGGCGACCGGCGGGGTCAGCGGGTTGCCGCACGCGCAGCGCACCCGGGGCACGCCGCGGTCGTCGACGAGGACGGCCGTGCCGGCCTGGAGGACGGCCTGATAGCTGGTGGGGGCGCCGTCCTTGTAGCCGTGGTTGGTGACGCGGGTGTCCATGCGAAGCTGCACGGGAGTGAGCGAACGGAGGTAGGAGGGGACGTCGGACGGCTGGATCCCGGCGACCGAGGCGAAGGCGCGCTGCTTGTCCGGGGCGTCGGCGAAGTACGTGATCTGCTTCTCCACGTCGCAGCTGGCGACGTTGCGCGTGCCGCCGTACAGGCCGGGCGCGTCGCCCTCCACGCCGCGGACGGCGTTCTGCGGCGCCGACTCGGTGGCTCCCGAGGGCGTGACCGGCGAGGCGGAGCTCTTCTCCTCGGCCGTCGACTCGGTGAACTCGTCCGGGCCCGTGTCGGCCGCGGGCTGGAGGAAGACCTCACCGGTGGACGTGCTGGTGCCGCCGTCGGACGCACCGGTACCGCCGTTGTCGGGACGGGAGAGCACCACGGCCAGGACCACGGCGGCCACCACTGCGGTGGCGATGATCGCGACCCGGGGCACGGACCCCCACCACGGGCGGCGGGGCTCCGGCTCCTTGCCGCCTCCGCTCGGCGGCTCCGAGGGCGGGCCGCCGCCCGAGGGCGGCTCGGAGGGACCCGACAGCGGGCCCGAGGGAGGTCCTGTGGGGCGGCCGGACGACGGTGGATCGACGCTCACGAGCTCTTCTCCCGCGTGGGTTCTCTGCGGCCTTCACACACTGCAGGCGATTCGCACCGATGCATGCCGCTTTTTCCACTACGAGCTCATTGTGTGCCCCGGTCCCGGGCGCCCCGCAAGCCGACGCGACGCGGACGGACCTCGC
>NZ_JBEOXI010000274.1:0-10246 GCF_040296465.1 Streptomyces sp. NPDC002130 | reverse complement strand
TGGCAGGCGGCGGCCGCGGCGGCCCGGGGCGCTCCGCGCCGGCCGAGCGGCCGGGGCCGTGCGTCGCCGTCGTAGCCCTCGGGTTCACCGAAGGACACCATGGGGCGCGTGGCGCTCCAGGAGAGTGCCGGGTCGGGAGAGACGGGGGTGGGGTTGCGGGGTGCCGGCACGGAGGGGGCGGGCCGCCGGGTGGGCGCCGGGGGCACGCGCAGGTCCCGCCCGGCGGTGGCGCCCGTGTCGGTACCGGCCGGTGCCGGCGGCTCGGCGGGGCGCGGCGGGGTGGTGGGGCGCGTGGGTCCGGGGCGGTCCGCCGTCGTCCTCTGCGCGGCAGGGCGGCCGAAGGGTGCGGCGGGCTCGTCCGGCGCCGGGTCCGCGGGTACGGGGCGCAGGCGTGCGGTCGTCTCGGACGCGTGGTCGCCGGGGGCGCCGGGACGGCGGGGCGGGGGCAGGCGGAACGGCCGGCCGGTCGTCTCCGGGGCCGCGGCGTCCGGACGGCCGGGCGCGGAGAGACGGAACGGCCGGGCGGAGGACTGCGACGAGGTCCCGTCCTGGGTGCGCGAACTCGCTGCCCGTCCGGAGGACTGCGACACGGGCCCGTCCTGGGGGCCCGAATTCGTGGCCCGGCCGGAGGACTGCGACACGGGCCCGTCCTGGGTGCGCGAACTCGCTGCCCTGCCGGAGGAGTCCGGCGTGGGGAGGTGACGCGGCCGCGACGGGGGCCGAGGGGCTCCGGATTCGGGGCGTGACTCACGGCCGACGCTGGGCGGCTTGTCCGGGAAGCGCGTGGAGGCGCGGGGCGGGGGCGGTGAGGCGGACCCGGTGCGCCGGGAGGTGGTGGCACCGAAGACCGGGGCACCGAGGCTCGGGAAGCGAGGGCGGCCGCCGTCGGACGGTTCCGCCCCGGCCCCTCCCCCGGGAGCGGTGGCTTCCCGTCCCGTGGCGGGACCGGAGGACGTGCCCGGGGTCCCCCGCTCGCCCTTCGGCGAATCCTTCGACGAATCGTTCAGTGAATCGTTCGGCGAGCTCGTCGCCGAGTCCTCCGGCGCGGCCGGGGGGTGTGCCGGGCGGGGTGGGGCGGTGGGGCGTGGGGGGAAAGAGGCGCGTTGCGCTTCCGTGCTCATGCACCCCCCGTTTCCGCATGCCCGGGCCGCTCGTCTCGCGCGGGCCGGTGTCGTCCTGCCCGAGGCCCGGTACACAGTCGTCCCGGGCACTCCTACCCGTACGGAGGGAGCGTCATCCCGGCGCGGATCCCCGGCCGGCGTCGTCCGCCGTACGTGCGCGTCACTCTACGGCTTGTTCCTGGGCGAACGGGAACCAGTCCACGACGGCGGGGCATCTGCCCGGAACGTCCCCCTACCCTGCGGTAATCCCGTCTGGCAGGCTGCGTTCATGACTGCGCGCGCCTCCGACCGGGCCCGTTACGACCGGGCCACCGCCCATCTCGACGCCCCTCTCGCGATCGTGGACCTCGAAGCCTTCGACGCCAACGCCGCCGACCTGGTGCGCCGCGCCGGGGGCAAGCCCGTCCGGGTAGCCAGCAAGTCCGTGCGCTGCCGGGCGCTGCTGGAACGCGTCCTGGCCCGCGACGGCTTCGCGGGGATCATGTCGTTCACCCTGGCCGAGTCGCTGTGGCTGGCCCGCTCGGGGTTCGACGACGTGCTGCTCGCGTACCCGTCCGCCGACCGTGCCGGGTACGCCGAACTGGCCGGTGATCCCAAGCTCGCCGCCGCCGTGACCGTCATGGTCGACGACGTCGCCCAGCTGGATCTGATCGATGCCTCCCGGGGCGGCGGGCGTGAAGTGGTGCGGGTGTGCCTGGAGTTGGACACCTCGTTGCAGCTGCTCGGCGGGCGGGTGCGGGTCGGGGCCCGGCGTTCGCCGCTGCACTCCCCCGCCCAGGTCGCCGACGTGGCGCGGGCGGTGACCCGGCGGCCCGGCTTCGAGGTCGTGGGGATCATGGCCTACGAGGGGCATGTCGCCGGTGTCGGTGACGCGCTGAAGGGGCGGCCGCTGCGATCCCGCGCCATCCGGCTGATGCAGACCGCCGCAAAGCGTGAACTGGCCGAGCGGCGCGCGGAGGTGGTGCGTGCGGTGCGGGCCGTCGTGCCGGGGCTGGAGTTCGTCAACGGCGGCGGTACCGGCTCGGTGCAGCACACGGCGGCCGAGGAGGCGGTGACCGAGATCGCCGCCGGGTCGGGTCTGTACGTGCCGCGCCTGTTCGACAACTACACGTCGTTCAGCGGCCGTCCGTCGGCCCTCTTCGCCCAGCCCGTCGTACGGCGGCCGGGCGTGGGCGTGGTGACGGTCCTGGGCGGTGGGTACCCCGCCTCGGGTGCGGCCGGCGCCGACCGGTCGCCGGTGCCGTACCTGCCCGAGGGGCTGCGCTACGACCCGCAGGAAGGCGCCGGTGAGGTGCAGACGCCGCTGCTCGGCTCGCCCGCCGACGATCTGCTGATCGGCGACAAGGTGTGGTTCCGGCACGCGAAGGCCGGTGAGCTGTGCGAGCGGTTCGACCGGCTGCACCTGATCGAGGGCGACACGGTGACGGCGACGGTGCCGACCTATCGCGGCGAGGGCCACACGTTCCTGTAGGCGTCAGCCGGCCGGGCCGATGCTGCTGCCCACGCCGCCGCCGGTGTCCGCGTCGCCGAAGGGGCGGATGCCCTTGGTGATGCGGTCCATGTCGGCGAGCGGCGGGCCGTCGTCGCCGGCGTCGAAGACGTACCGGACGAGGACCGGCGACTCGGTGCCGACGCTGGAGGGGAAGGCCAGCGACTGGACGTAACCGCCGGGCCCCTTGGCGGTCTTCACGCGCCAGCGCACGAGGTACCCGGCGCGGCCCGCCACCGCGACCGGCCCGGATTTCACGAGCTGGTGCGACTCCATGCCGCCGTGGAGCTCGCGACCGAGCGTGTCGCGGTCGTAGGCCTCGTCCGCCGCCCCGGAGATGTCCGCTTCGGCCAGGGCCCTGGGGGACTTCTCGTCGTTCTCGGTCACTGTCCGGGAGAAGACCATGCCGTGGCGGCACACGCCCACGCCGCCGGGGCAGTCGTAGGTGCCGTCGGTCGTCATGACGACGTCGTCCTGGGCGACGTACTGCGGGCGGACCCAGCCGTCGAGCAGCGGGAACGTGATGCCGTTGAGCTGGTCCTCGACGAGCGCCGGATCGTCGGCGGACGGCTCGGAGGTCGACGTCTCGGGGGCCGGCTCCGGCGCGTCGGGCGTATCCGCGGGGGTGGAGGCCGGGGCCGTCCCGGTCTCCGTGCCGGAGCCGTCGCCCCCGCTGAGGGCGACGGCTCCGGTGACGATCGCCGCGGCCAGGACGGCCCCGATGGCGGTCAGGGCGACCACCTTCGTCCGGCCCGGGCCGCCGCCCGGCGGCGGGGCTGCGGGGGCCTCGGGCGCGCTGCGGTGCTCGGTCCAGGCCGTGCCGTCCCACCAGCGCTGCCGGTGAGGGGCGTGCGGGTCGGGATACCAGCCGGGCGGCGGCGTCATGCTCATCCCGGCACTGTAGGGCGCGACCCGGCCCCTTCGGACACGCGCTTACAGGGGTGTGACGTACGCCCCGGCGATGCCGCCGTCGACCAGGAAGTCGGTGGCGTTCACGAAGGAGGAGTCGTCGCTGGCCAGGAAGGCGACCGCGGCGGCGATCTCCTCGGCCTCGGCGAACCGGCCCAGCGGGATGTGCACCAGACGGCGGGCGGCCCGCTCCGGATCCTTGGCGAACAGCTCCTGCAGGAGCGGGGTGTTGACCGGGCCCGGGCACAGGGCGTTCACGCGGATGCCCTCGCGGGCGAACTGCACGCCCAGTTCACGGGACATGGCGAGGACGCCGCCCTTGGAGGCGGTGTAGGAGATCTGGGAGGTCGCCGCGCCCATCCGGGCGACGAAGGACGCGGTGTTGATGATCGAGCCCCGGCCCTGGCGCCGCATGTAGGGGATGGCGGCCTTGCAGCACAGGTAGACGCTGGTGAGGTTGACCTCCTGGACGCGCTTCCAGGCCTCCAGGCCGGTCTCCAGGATGGAGTCGTCGTCGGGCGGGGAGATGCCGGCGTTGTTGAAGGCGATGTCGACGCTGCCGTAGGTGTCGTAGGCGGTCTTGAAGAGGGCCTCGACCTGCTCGGGGTCGGTCACGTCGACCTTCACGAAGGTGCCGCCGACCTCCTCGGCCGCGGCCTTGCCGCGGGCGTCGTCCACGTCTCCGCAGACGACGTGGGCCCCTTCGGAGGCGAGGCGGCGGGCGGCGGCGAGGCCGATGCCGCTGCCGGCTCCGGTGACGACGGCGGTGCGGCCGACCAGGCGGCGGCAGATGTTTTCCTGGGCAGTCACTGTGCGGGGCCCTCCGTGCTGATGAAGACGTTCTTGGTTTCGGTGAAGGCGGTCAGGGCGTCCGGGCCGAGCTCGCGCCCGACACCGGACTGCTTGTAGCCGCCGAACGGGGTCCAGTAGCGGACGCTGGCGTGGGAGTTGACGGACAGGTTGCCGGCGCGGACGGCCTGGGAGACGCGCAGGGCACGGCCGACGTCCCGGGTCCAGATGGAGCCGGAGAGCCCGTAGGGGGTGTCGTTGGCCAGGCGGATCGCGTCCTGCTCGTCGGTGAAGGGCAGGAGGACGGCGACGGGGCCGAAGATCTCCTCGCAGGCCGCGGCCGAGTCGGGGCTCTCGCCGGTGAGGACGGTGGGCGGGAACCAGAAGCCCGGGCCCTGGGGTGCGCTGCCGCGCAGGGCCGGGGCGTCGTCGGGCACGAAGCCGCGGACGCGGTCGAGCTGCTGCCGGGAGATCAGCGGGCCCATCTGGGTCTTCTCGTCGGCCGGGTCGCCCACCACCACGTCGGCCAGGGTCTTCGCGAGGAGCTCGCGGACCTCGTCGTAGGCCTCCTCCTGGACCAGGATGCGGGTGCGGGCGCAGCAGTCCTGGCCGGAGTTGTCCAGGAAGGAGAAGGGGTCGACGGCGGTCTTGAGGTCGGCGTCGGCGAAGACGATGTTGGGGCTCTTGCCGCCGAGTTCGAGGGTGACGGGCTTGACCTGCTCGGCGCCGAGGGCGGCGACGCGGGTCCCGGTCCGGGTCGATCCGGTGAAGACGATCTTGGCGACTCCGGGGTGCCGGACCAGGGCGTCGCCCGTGATGTCGCCGCGCCCCGGCAGCACTTGGAAGAGGTGCTCGGGCAGCCCGGCCTCCAGGGCGAGTTCGGCCAGGCGCAGGGCGGTGAGGGGGGTGGTCTCGGCGGGCTTGAGGATGACGGCGTTGCCGGCCGCGAGGGCGGGGGCGGTGCCCCAGGCGGCGATCGGCATGGGGAAGTTCCAGGGCGCGATCACGCCGACGACGCCGAGCGGTTCGAGGATCGTGACGTTCAGGCCGCCGGGCACCGGGATCTGCCGGCCGGTGAGCCGCTCCACTCCCCCGGCCGCGTAGTCCAGCAGGTCGCGGACGTTGCCGGCCTCCCAGCGGGCGTTGCCGATGAGGTGGCCGGCCTCGCGGACCTCCAGGCGGGCCAGTTCCTCCAGGTGCGCCTCGACGGTGGCAGCGAAGCGGCGCAGCAGCCGGGCGCGGTCCGCGGGGGGCAGGGCGGCCCAGATCCGCTGTGCCCTGGCGGCGTGGGTGACGGCCGCGTCGACGTCGGCCGGACTCGCCCCGGCGACGGCGGCGACGACCTCCTCGGTCGCGGGGTTCAGTACTTCCAGAAGGTGCTCGGAAGACAAGAAGGACCTCACATGCGTTCGAAGGAGCGGCGCAGCTCCCAGTCGGTCACCGCGGCGTCGTAGGCGTCCAGTTCGACGCGCGCCATGTTGCGGTAGTGCGCGACGACCTCGTCGCCGAAGGCGGCCCGGGCGATGGGGCTGTTCTCCCAGAGCTCGGCGGCCTCGCGCAGGGTGGTGGGGACGTGGTCCAGGTCGGCGGCGTAGGCGTTGCCGGGGCAGGGCTCGGGCAGCTCCAGTTTCTGCTCGATGCCGTGCAGTCCGGCCGCGACCAGTCCGGCGACGGCGAGGTAGGGGTTGACGTCGCCGCCGGGCAGGCGGTTCTCGAAGCGCAGGGAGCGGCCGTGGCCGACCACGCGCAGCGCGCAGGTGCGGTTGTCCTGGCCCCAGGCGACTGCGGTCGGGGCGAAGGAGCCGGGCTGGAACCGCTTGTAGGAGTTGATGTTGGGGGCGTAGAGGAGGGAGAAGTCGCGCAGGGCGGCGAGCTGGCCGGCGAGGAAGTGGCGCATGACGTCCGACATGCCGCCTTCGCCGTCCCCGGCCATGGCGTTGTTTCCGTCGGGGTCGGCGAGCGAGAGGTGGATGTGGCAGGAGTTGCCCTCGCGCTCGTTGTACTTGGCCATGAAGGTGATCGACATGCCCTCCTGGGCGGCGATCTCCTTGGCGCCGGTCTTGTACACGGAGTGCTGGTCGCAGGTGACCAGGGCCTCGTCGTAGCGGAAGGCGATCTCGTGCTGGCCGGGGTTGCACTCGCCCTTGGCGGACTCGACGGTGAGGCCGGCGCCGGCCATCTCGTTGCGGATGCGGCGCAGCAGGGGCTCGATGCGGCCGGTGCCGAGGACCGAGTAGTCGATGTTGTACTGGTTGGCGGGGGTCAGGCCCTTGTAGCCGGCGTCCCAGGCCTGTTCGTAGGTGTCCTTGAAGACGATGAACTCCAGCTCGGTGCCGACCTGGGCGGTGTAGCCGAGTTCGGCGAGGCGCTCCAGCTGGCGGCGCAGGATCTGGCGCGGGGCGGCGACCACCGGGGAGCCGTCGCTCCAGGCGAGGTCGGCGTGGAGCATGGCCGTGCCCGCGTTCCACGGGACGCGGCGCAGGGTGGTGAGGTCCGGGTGCATGGCGAAGTCGCCGTAGCCGCGGTCCCAGGAGGACATCGCGTAGCCGTCGACGGTGTTCATCTCGGTGTCGACGGCGAGCAGGTAGTTGCAGCCCTCGGTGCCGTGGTGGAGGACCTCGTCGAGGAAGAAGCGTGCGGCGAACCGCTTGCCCTGGAGTCGCCCTTGCATGTCGGGGAACGCCAGGACGACAGTGTCGATCTCACCGCCGGCGACGAGGGTGTGCAGCTCCTCGACGCTCAGCGGGGGTGTGCGGTCTGCCACGGGAAGGCCTCCTAGGCTCCTTGGATCCGCTGCCTTGGATCCGCCGGGAGCCATAAGGTATTGCCGAGAACCATTGCTTGGGAAGGGGGTACGGCCACATGCCGGAGGAAGCTGGGGGCGGCGAGGTGCGGGACGGGCTGACGCCGGTGCTGCGGCCGGTGCGCGCGGGCAACGGCTTCGAGGAGGCACTGGAGCAGATCCTGCAGGTCGTGCGGCTGGGTCTGGTGCCGGGGGGCGAGCGGCTGCCGGCCGAACGGGAGCTGGCGGAGCGGCTGGGGATCAGCCGGGTGACGCTGCGCGAGGTGCTGAAGGTGCTCCAGGACCAGGGCCTGGTCGAGTCGCGGCGCGGCCGGTACGGGGGCACGTTCGTGCTGCCGCGAGCCGAAGCGGTCGGCGAGGACGAGCTGCGGCGCCGGGTCGCCGAGGTCGACATCGAGGACGTGCTGCGGTTCCGGGAGGTGCTGGAGGTGGGCGCGGCCGGGCTGTGCGCGGCGCACGGGCTGGACGAGAAGCAGGCGGACCGGCTCCGCGAGGCCCTGGCGCGCACGCACGACGCGCCGCTCGCCGAGTACCGCCGCCTGGACACGCTGCTGCACCTCACGATCGCCGAACTGTCCGGCTCCCCGACGCTCACCGCCCGGTACGCGGCCGTCCGAGCGACGGTCAACGACCTGCTCGACTGCATCCCGCTGCTGGTGCGCAACCTGGAGCACTCCCAGCGGCAGCACACCGCCCTGGTTGAGGCGGTGATCGAGGGCGAGGCCGACCAGGCGCGGGAGATCATGCGTGAGCACTGCGGGGGCACGGCGGCGCTGCTGCGGGGCTTCCTCGGCTGAGCGGGCGGCGCCTCCATGCGGTGAGGATTTACGGCCGATTAACGCAGGGGTATTGCCTTCCTCGGTCGGCACCGCAAAGGTATGGCTCCATTCCATTGAGTCGGAGCCCACTCGATCCCGTGACCGTCGCCGCCCCGTCGGGAGTCTGCCCATGCCCCAGGAACCCACCGCCACACCCGCCGCCCCGGAGGGCGACGACTATCTGGAACGCAGAGCACTGCGCCGCGGCAGCGCCGGCTGGGTGCTGCTGACCGGCCTCGGCGTCGCCTACGTCGTCTCCGGCGACTACTCGGGCTGGAACTTCGGCCTGGCCGAAGGCGGCTTCGGGGGCCTGGCGATCGCCATGGTGCTCATGGGCGCGATGTACGCGTGCATGGTCTTCGCCCTCGCCGAGCTGTCCTCGATCCTGCCCACGGCGGGCGGCGGCTACGGCTTCGCCCGGCGGGCGCTCGGCCCCTGGGGCGGCTTCCTGACCGGCACGGCGATCCTGATCGAGTACGTCCTCGCGCCCGCCGCGATCGTCATCTTCATCGGCGACTACGTCGAGTCGCTGGGCCTGTTCGGCCTGGAGTCCGGCTGGCCGGTGTACCTGGTCTGCTTCGTGATCTTCCTCGGTATCCACCTGTGGGGCGTGGGCGAGGCGCTGCGCTTCAGCTTCGTCGTCACCGGCATCGCCGTGGTGGCCCTGGTCGTGTTCGCGCTGGCGGCGCTGCCCGACTTCTCCCTCGCGTCGCTGGACGACATCCCGGTCGACGCCTCCGCCGCGGGGTCGAGCTCCTGGCTGCCGTTCGGCCTGCTCGGCATCTGGGCCGCGTTCCCCTTCGGCATGTGGTTCTTCCTCGGTGTCGAGGGCGTGCCGCTCGCCGCCGAGGAGACCAAGGACCCGGCCCGTACGCTGCCCAAGGCGATCCGCTGGTCGATGGGCATCCTGGTGGTGCTGGCGGTGGTCACCTTCTTCGCGGCGGCCGGAGCGCGCGGTTCCGACGCGATCCAGGGGGCGGGCAACCCGCTGGTCGAGGCGCTCCAGCCGAAGGGCGAGGCGACGACGCTGAGCCGGATCGTGAACTACGCGGGCCTGGCCGGTCTGGTGGCGTCGTTCTTCTCCCTGATCTACGCCGGCTCGCGCCAGCTGTTCGCCCTGTCCCGCGCGGGTTATCTGCCCCGGTTCCTGTCGCTCACCAGCCGCCGCAAGGCGCCGTACCTGGGACTGCTGGTGCCCGGCACGATCGGCTTCCTGCTGGCGGCGGTCTCCGGCAACGGCGCGCGGATGCTGAACATCGCCGTCTTCGGGGCGACCATCTCCTACGCGCTGATGTCCCTGTCGCACATCGTGCTGCGCCGCAGGGAGCCGGAGCTGGAGCGGCCGTACCGCACGCCGGGCGGGGTGCTGACGTCGTCGGTCGCCCTGGTGCTGGCGTGCGCCGCGCTGGTTGCGACGTTCCTGGTGGACGTGGCGGCGGCGCTGATCGCCCTCCTGGTGTACGCCGTGGCCGTCGCCTACTTCGGCCTGTACAGCCGCAAGCACCTGGTGGCGAAGGCGCCGGAGGAGGAGTTCGCGGCTCTGGCGGCCGCCGAGGCAGAGTTGGCAAGGGACTGAGTCGTCGAAGCGTGAGGGAGTCGTCGTGACCAGGCCGTTGATCGGTGTCAGCACCTACCTGGAGTCCGGTGCGCGCTGGGGCGTGTGGGAGCTGGAGGCCGCGCTGCTGCCGGTCGGCTACCCGCGGCTGGTGCAGCGGGCGGGCGGCCTGGCCGCGATGCTGCCGCCGGACGACCCCCGGCACGCCGCGGCTGCCGTGGCCCGGCTGGACGGGCTGGTCATCGCGGGCGGTCCGGACGTGGAACCGGTGCGGTACGGGGCCGAGCGCGAGCCGCGGACGGGCCCGCCGGCGCCGGAGCGGGACGCGTGGGAGCTGGCGCTGATCGAGGCCGCGCTGGCGGCGGGGCTGCCGCTGCTGGGGATCTGCCGTGGCATGCAGCTGCTGAACGTCGCTCTCGGGGGGACGCTGCTGCAGCACATCGAGGGGCACGCGGAGGTCGTGGGCGTCTTCGGCGGGCATGCGGTGAAGCCGGTGCCGGGGAGTCTGTACGCCGGTGTGGTGCCGGAGGAGACCTTCGTGCCGACGTACCACCATCAGGCCGTGGACCGCCTGGGCGAGGGCCTCGTCCCGTCGGCGTACGCATCGGACGGCACGGTGGAGGCGGTGGAACTGCCGTCGGCCGACTGGGTGCTGGGGGTGCAGTGGCATCCGGAGATGGGGGAGGACGTGCGTGTGATGGGGGCGCTGGTGGAGGCGGCGGCGAAGGGCTGAACCCCAGGGGGCTCCGCCCCCTGGACCCC
>NZ_JBEOXI010000273.1:0-10266 GCF_040296465.1 Streptomyces sp. NPDC002130 | reverse complement strand
GCGCCACCCCCGCAACTACCTGGCCTTTCTCGGCCTCGCCGCCGCACTGTGTTGCTACAAGCGACTCATCCGCCTCACCACGTAGGACACGGTCTAAGAAACACCCCGCCTGCCCGGTACCGACAACGCACCATCCCCGGCCAACGGTCGATGCTGTGTGAGACGGACACCCCGGTCAAGGATCTCATGAGTCAGGTCCCTGACCTGGGACAGCACCCGCCCACCCTGCGGCCCCTCACGCCACGTGGACGCCCTGTGCTCAAACCCGACCGCCAATCGGAACCATTCGACAGCCGACACCCACTGACGACAGCGAATGCGCGCGGAACAGCGACAGCGATGACGCCGTGACGACGCCTGGCCGGCCGCCCAGCGGGGTAAGGCCGAGCGACTCAGCGAGCTTCTCGACCCGGCGGGTGGAGACCCGAGCAGGCAGGCGATGGCCACCTTCGGCATGCGGGCCTCCTCGTCCCGGCACCCTTCTTGGAGGAGCCAGTACGGGAAGTACCTGGCCTGCGCAACTTGGGGACGGCGAGCTCTACCGCCCCGATCCGGATGTCCCCGTCAGTGCGCTCACCGCTGGCAAGTCACGAGTGGGGCCACGACTGGGCGGAAGGGCGACCACACGAGGGCCGTCGTCGAGAGGGGAGCACAGCGGCCTCCGGGATATGCAGGAAACGCGTGTCATGGATGACGAGGACGTCCTCGAGGCGACCCGGATACGGGCGGGCCCGCCACCAGGGCATGGGCCGGGTACTCGCGGACGCCGCGCTGGGGCCGGGAGCCAACGAGCCTCCACCACGTGCACGGTCGCGGGGTCAACGGACAGCTTCACGTGGCGGGAAAGGCCTGAGTATGCCGAGACGCTGCATCTCGACGATGTGCTCTGCCGTGCGTCGCGGTGCTTCACCGCCGGTCACCAGGACACCCGCCTCGATGTTGCGCCGCGCGGCCGACTCGGTGAGGTTGGCGCTGCCGAGCAGGAGGGTGCGGCGGTCCGCGACCGCGAGCTTGGCGTGCTGGCGTGAGCGGCCTCGTTCGGCCGGTTCCCGTGCCCAGACCCACAGCCGCAATCCGGGTACGGAGGCGAACGCTTCAGCCGGTTCCCTCCCCGAGAGCAGGCCACCTGCGCCGGCCAGGGTCTCGACCACGACATGCGTTTGGACTCCCCTGCCAGCAGCCTCGGTGAGGGCCCTGGTCAGGGCCGGATACGGGCGGGCCGCATACGTCATCGCCAGCAGCTCGTGCTGCGCCTCCTTGATGACCTCGACGAGTACCTGAGCGGTGGCCCGCACCGGCACCGCCGGTGTCGAGGGGCCGCTCCACACGGTGCGGACCTGGACTATGTCCCGGGCTTTCCGCCGGGCGGCGACATAGCCTCGCAGGTAGGCAGCCGCCTCGGAGGGAGGTACCGACTCCGACTCCATGGCGTCGTAGAGCGCCGCGACAGCCGCCGTGACTCCCGGAGTCGCCAGTTCGGTGAGTATCCGTTCTCTGGTCCGTCCCCGGGCGAGCAGGCCGGCGAGGTCCTTGCTGCGGGAGGGGCCGAGAGCCGCGACGGCAGCCTCGGCAGCGCCCTCGAACGCGGGTCTGCTCACGGCAGGAGACCGACCGGCGTGAGCACCGGATCCTGGTCTCCGGTGAGCGGGACGAGGAACCGACGGTCCAGGAACCTGTTGCCTCGTTCGCATGTGGTTTCCGACACGAACAGGCAGACGTGGCACGCGGCTCCGTGGAGGAAGTCCGCCGGGTCCTGCGGCAGGCGCTCGGCGCAGAGCGGGTCTGCCGAGCAGTGGCGTGCGTCGGCCAGAGCGCGACGCACGATCCGGTCGAACTCCCGCTCTTCGGCCAGGGACACCAGCCCTCCCAAGGTGCCCTCGGAGTCCGGGACGGCGGTGTAGATGAGGATGCCGGTCCTCGGGTTCTGTTCGTCCCCCGCGTAGATCCGTTCGGCAAGCGATGCGGAGTTGTAGCCGCATTCCAGGGCGATGGTGCGGATCAGCAGGTGGGAGAGGGTGTGCAGGGCGATGTACCGCGCTCCGGGCCAGCCGGAGTAGGGGTCGAAGTCGCTCGTCTTGCGGTCCGACTTCCGGTTGGCGCGGAACCGTGCGTATGCCTGTCGGTGCGCGTCCATGTGCGGTGACTTCTCCATGCGGGCGGTCCATTCGGCCATCAGACCGTCCTGTACGCGCAGAAAGACGCCCTCGCCGCGCACCTCGCTGGCCGGGACCCAGTTCCGGCCCCCGCGGGACAGCTCGACGCGCGTGGCGATCTCCGGTGATTCGGGGTCGGGTGCGTCGAGCCGGGTGAACCCGATCAGTGCCCGTGCCTCACGCAGCCGCTCGACCTGCCTGACGTCGGAGAACAGTTCGTTCAGACGGGTCGGCACGGGCATCTGCCGGAGTGCGAAGTCGTCGCTGGGGATGGGAACCGGGCCGGAGAGCGCGTCCCATTCGGGTCCGAAGAGGTCGGCCTGGACGTCGGGGGCGGAGGGGGCCGGCCCTGTGGTTCCCTGCTTGCGGATCGTGATCGCCGCGACCACCGCGTCGGCGTCGAACTCCTTGAGGAAGGTGAACTTGGGCATGCGCGCCATGAAGTCGAACTGCCCGCGGTCCTCGATCAGTTCGAGGTCCGGCCAGTGGTCTTCCAGGAGCTTGTCGATGTCTCCGCCCTGTGCCTTGGGCAGGGCCAGGGCACTGAGGGTGAGCGGGAACCACTGGTTGGACGCGCCCGCCACCATCAGGACCGGTTCCTGTGCGCAGCCGCTCGTCTCGTAGGTACCGAGATGTGGGTGCCGTCCACGGCAGCTGGGCAGGTTGCGCCGGCCTCGTTCACCCATGGCTTCCCGGATGTTGCGCTTCACACCGCAGGCGACGCACTCGATGGTGACGTTGGCGGCCTGGTTGCCGCCGTGGTCCTTCATGCGCAGTTTCGGGCGCGGCGTCTTGCCGCAGGTCTGCGCGCGGTGCACGTACGTGGTGTACGGGAACTCGTCGAGATGGCCTGCGGTGCACACGAGGGTGAAACGGGCCGCCACCGCCAGCGGCTTGCCCCGCTTGCAGTCGTGGACGAACTTCGCCTCGTGCGGCGTCCGCGGGTTGGCGTTGACGAAGGCGAACTCGCCCGAGTCGATCGCGGCCAGCACGTTGCACGCGGTGCAGCGCAGCCACTGCGGGAACGGCGTGACGGGCACTCCGACACCCTGGGCCGCCCAGCCCTTCGGGTCCGCGTCGGCGCCCTCCAGCCAGGGAGCGGCACGCAGCTGCTCGATCTGGCCGCGTCCGTAGCGTTGGAGCGATCGGTTGACGGCGGCGCGCAGACGGGGTTCGTCGATGTCGTAGTCGGTGACTCCGGAGTGATTCCAGGAGTCGATGCCACGGATCAGGACGGAGAAGTTGGGCAGGTCGACGAGGGCGCCGATCCCGGCGGTGAACATGAGGTGGCTGGGCCGTACGGCGCCGACTCTGCGGTTGCTGCCCTGGCTGCTCATCGCTGTGCCTTCCTGACCGTGTCGGCCGTGACGGGCCCGTACTCGTCGCTGTCCACGGTGCTCGCCGTGTCCGGGTCGGTGTCGGAGTCGGCGCCGGACGCCCCGAACGTCCAGTCGGGTCCGTCGCCGGAGGGTTCCTCCAGGAACGCGCCACCGCCGGGAAGGAGCAGGTTGATCTCGTTCTCCGTCTCACGCATCGACATGCCCACGGTCAGCTCGGTCCACCGGGATCCGTCCGCCCGTCGCAGCAAGCCGTTCACGACGGTCGTCTTGTGCTTCTCCTTGCGGTACGCGAGGGCCGAACTGCTCTCGTCCCGTTTACGGCGCCATTCGTCCTTGAGGCGGTCGAGACGTTCGCTCAGGTACTGGCGGGGCAGGTCGCCTCCCACCCGTTCGGCGCGCTCGAGGAGCCGCCGTTCGACCTCCTGGGCGAGCGGTCCGTCGAGGTCGACGTGGTGGGCGTCAAGGTTGCGGGAGGAGTCGTAGGCCGCGTGCCGCAGGGCGGCGACATAGGTCGCGGCGACACCGCGGTCGAGCGCCCGGCGCGTGTAGGGGGTGACGGAGAGCGCCTCCACCTGGCGATAGAACGTCGCGTGATAGTGCTCGAAGTCCTCGTAGTGTGCGAGGTCGCGGGGGCGTGACCAGTTGTAGAGAGTCACCACCAGGCCCGGACGGGCGGCGTCGCGGCCGACTCGCGAGGACGCCTGGATGTATTCGGCGGTGTTCTTGGGCTGGCCCACGACGAGCATCAGTCCAAAGCGGGAGACGTCGACACCGACCTGGAGCATGGAGGTTGCGAGGACGACGTCGACGGCCTGTCGCACAGTCGGTGTCATGGACGCGCGGGGTTCGCGCTTGTCCTTCATGGCGGCGGCGTACTCGCGCAGGAAGGCCCGCCTGCGCACCGAGGTGTCCCGCTCGGGGTCGAACTCGATCTCCAGCCGCTTCAGGGCCGCGCCGACGTCCGAGGAGGAGATGCGTGAGGTCAGTTCCTGGATACCGAGCATCCCGGCCCTGCTGACGATGCGGTCCGACAGCGTGTCCTGGCCCTTGCGGCTGCCGTTCGACCGCACACGGGTGGTGATGTCGTCGTCCATGTACCGCCGCATGCCAGCGAGTTCACGTGTCGCGTTGAAGTAGCCGACCAGCGTCATGTACGGGTCCGCCGGCCTGCCGTAGTCGTCGAAGAGCTGCTGTGCCGCGAGCAGCAGGATCTCCGCGACACGGATCTCGGCGGCCTTGAGACGGGTGCCGTGGGCGCAGACGCCGAGGTAGCGGCGGCCGGGGTTCTCCCGGCTCAGGTCCACCTGCCGGGAGAAGAAGGTGTCGCCGACATCCAGCACCTGGGGAGGGAAGACGGCGACCTTGCGGCCGAAGACACCGAGCACCTGGTCGGCGGCTCGCTTGGTGGTCGCGGTGGAAGCGACGATCTTGGGGCCGACTTCGTGACGTCCTCCGTGCGCGTCGGTGAAGCTCCACGTGCACAACTGGTCGACGGCCGCTTCGAAGAGGCCCACGGTGGTACCGAGGGCTCCCGAGATCAGGTGCAGCTCGTCCTGGATGATCAGGTCCGGAGGCCGCAGGCGTGTGACGGGCTGGGCGGTGACGCCGGGCAGATCGCCTCGGGCGTTGTGGCGGCCACCGCAGCCGGTCTTGGCGTCCAGGTCGTCGTGGCGGTAGCCGTGGCGGGGGCACAACTCGGTGACTCTGCCGAACAGCAGGCCGGAGTAGCCGTTCCAGGGGAGTTGGGCGAGCTTGTCGACCGTGGCGATCAGCAGTGAGGGGGCCAGCCGGTAGATCTCCTCGTCGACGGTGAGCACCGGGATGCCCTCGCCGAGCGCTTCACGACGGGAGAAGGGACAGCGGTCCTCCCCCTCGCCGCGGGGACAGTACAGCAGGACCCTGCGGCGCCCTTCGTCGTACTCCATGTTCGAGCGGGCGGTCAGCCCGCTGCCGCACCAGGGGCAGGTGAGGACCTGCAGGACACGGGCGTGCTTGTCGCTGGCGTTCTCCTTGGCTTCGGCGATCTGTTCCTTGGCCTCGTCGAACCAGTTCGGTGAGACGGAGGTGCCCACCCAGAGCCCGATACGGAACGGGGTGGGTCCCCAGCGCCGGTCCCGCGCGAACTCCTCGCGCCGCAGGACCTCGCAGGCGCTCACCAGGGCGGCTGCGCGCTGGAACTGCTGGGCGGTCAGCAGCCGCAGGGTGTAGCGCATGAGGACGCCGACGCCCGCCTCGCCGCTCCGGGCTTCCGTACCAGAGCCCAAGGTGCCCTGGAGGCGTCTGAGTGCGAAGGTGTAGGCGGCGAGTCCGAGGTATGCCTCGGTCTTGCCGCCACCGGTCGGGAAGAACAGCAGGTCGACGAGGGCGTCACGGCCGGTACCCCGGTGCGGGTGTCCGGGCTGCGTGAGGGAGTCGGTGTTCAGCAGGACGAAGGCGAGCTGGAACGGGCGCCAGCTGGCCGCCGCCTTGCCCTTGGCGTGCACCTCGTCGAAGGCCTCCTGGTAGGAGCGGGAGTCGTTCTCACGCCCGGTGCGGGCGGTGGCGATCGCCGTGTTGCGGCGCTGCAGGGCCATGGCCCGGTTGGCGAACCGGAAGGCCAGCAGGGCCGTCTCGTCTGCCACGAGCCGGTCGATGCCGAGGGTGATGCGGTCACAGACCTCGAGCGCCTGCTCGATGGCGGTCTCGGCCGCCGCTCGCAGGTCCTCGGGGAGCGCGGCGGCACTGCGGCGCTGCTGCTCCAGCCAAGTGCCGTAGCCGTCGGCCAACGGAGCCAGGGCGGCGCTGAGTTCGGCCCGTCGGGCGGGCACGGCGAGGGCTGCCAGCTCGTCCATGCCCAGCTCCAGGCCCTGGAGGAGGTCCTGCTCCTCGAGTGCCGGTGCGGTGGTGGCTCTGACGTCGTACTCGGGTAGCCAGACGGTGGTCAGCCGGTGCGCGTTGCGCTCTCCGTCGCGGACGTGCGCGTGAACGGCGACGTTGCGGCCTGTGGCATGGCTGAGGCTGTCCCGGTAGAGCAGACGCAGCCGCCGCTCCTCGGCGTCCTCGGGCGCGTTGCCATGGCTCGCGGGGTCGAGGGGGTCGTCGACCGGCAGGAAGACGGCCGCCTGGTCGTCGGGAAAGGCGGTGACGTCGATCTCGGTCTGGAAGAGCCAGTGCGCGTCGCGCGCGTCGGCGCTGTCCTGTTGCCGGTTCACCAGGGCGAGTTCGACTATGCGCAGGTCCTCGGCGCCCGTGCGGCCCGTGTGCCGGCGTACCTGCACGTCGAGGACGATGCTGTCGCCGTCGAGTTGAACGGTGCGGTCGGCCCCGTCGGTCACGTCGATATCCACCAGACGCTCGACCGGCTCACGTGACCAGACCCGGCGCGTCGTCCCCCGCTCGGTGGCCTCGCCCGACTGGCTGTAGCGGCCCCAGCGGACCGTGGCGCTGAGCGTGCCGACCGAGGCCGCGGCGGTGAAGGACAGTCCCATGGAGGATGCCCAGATGTGTCCGGCGGCCTGGGGACTCAGCCGGTCCTGCAGGTCGCTGTCGTCGCCTTCCTGCTCGTCGCCCGACTCGCCGTCCGCGCCCTGGGCGGCCGCACGGGCGATCCGGTCCGCGGTGACGGCTTGCGGGCGCGGACCGAGCATGCCGACCAGATACCGGTCGCGGGGACCCGAGGAGGCGCTCGGCAGGGTTTCCGTCTCCCCGTCCCAGGGACCCAGCAGATCCCGGCGGATGTAGTGCACGAGCGCGTCGCGCACCGCGTAGGAGTCCCCGGCGCGGAACGTCTGGGGTACTTCGTCAAGCGGGTGCGGAACAGCGGCCTGGGCAGGCTGGGCCGGCATGCGGTGGGTCCTTCCGGACAGGGCCGTGGGAGCACGGGTGTGCACCGTTGGTGTGACAGCACGAGAAATATAGCCCCGTTGACTCAGTTCACACAACGAATACGGGAGGTCCCTCGCTCGGCGCTCCGTGGGTCTCTAGGCTGGTGCCCGCCCACTGCCTGTCCGCGACCCGAGGACCTCCATGCCCCGCCTCGCCCTCTCCGACGACTTCGTCACGGATCTGATCTCCCTGCAGAGACCTGTCCAGAAGGAGGTCAACGACGCGATCCGGATGTTCCGGAGCCTGACCGTGCCTCAGCTCCACGCCAGTAAGGGAATGCATCTGGAGAAGCTCGAGCGGGCGCGCGACCCCCGGATCCGTACCATCCGGGTCACCAGGTTCTACCGCGGTGTCCTCCTCGCCCCGGACGACGGGAGCGAGTTGTTCACCCTCCTCAGGGTGGCACCCCACGACGAGGCGATCAACTGGGCCTGCAAGCGCGCCTATTCGGTCAACAGCGCCACCGGAGGCCTGGAGGTCCGCAACGTCGAGGCACTCGAGCAGATGGAGACCTACTTCGAGACGAAGGCGGTCCGGACCCCTGACCGGCTCTTCGCGCAGCACTCCGACACCGTGCTGCGTGACCTCGGCATCGACGAGCAGGTCCTGCGACTGGCGCGCGTGTGCGTCACCGCCGACGACCTGACGGTCATGGCGCCCCCCATGATGCCCGCCGATCAGTACGAGGTACTGGAATACCTGGCGGCCAACTGCTCGCCCGAGGACGTCTGGGAGCAACTGATCGCCCCGCGCGGGCAGACGGTGCGCACCGCGGAGGACCGGCCGGCCGTCACGCTCAGCGAGGCGATCCTCAACACGCCCGACCGGATCGTGGAGGTCACCGGCCCCGGCGAGCTGGAGCGGATCCTCACCGAGGACTTCACCCGCTGGCGGGTGTTCCTGCACCCCGCCCAGCGCAGGTACGCCTACCACGCGGGCTTCAACGGGCCGGCCCAGGTGACGGGCGGCCCCGGCACCGGCAAGACGGTCGTCGCCTTGCACCGGGTGAGGCATCTGCTGCGCACCGGACGCGAGGACGACCGGATTCTGCTCACGACGTTCACCAACGCGATGGCGGCCGCCCTGCGGGACAGTCTGGCCCTCCTGCTCGGCGACGCGGACGCGCATCTGCTCGACCGTGTCGACGTCACGACGGTGGACTCGCTGGCCGCCAGGGTCATACGGGAAGCCAGGGGCGGCTCGCCGAAGCCGCTGTCGGCCGCGGCGGAGAAGAGCGCGTGGACCCGCGCCGCCGCCCGCGATGACCTGCCCTGGTCGGAGCGCTTCCTGTCCCAGGAGTTCCGGGGCGTCGTCCTGGCGCAGGGACTTCGCACGCCGGAGGAGTACCTGAGATGTGTGCGCAGAGGGCGCGGCACACCGGTGGGACGAGTCCAACGCGCCCGGCTGTGGCGGGTCATGGAGAAGTTCACGGGGGATCTGGCCTCCCGCGACTGCGCGACGTACACCATGGTGTGCGACCAAGCCGCCCGGATCCTGGCCGAGCGGGGGCCGCGCTACCGCCACGTCGTGGTGGACGAGGCACAGGACCTGCATCCGGCCCAGTGGCGGGTGCTGCGTGCCTGCGTGGCCGAGCAGTCCGATGACCTGTTCCTCGTGGGCGACCCGCACCAGCGCATCTACGACTCCCGGGTCTCGCTGCGGTCCCTGGGCGTCAACGTGCGGGGACGGACGTCCCGGCTGCGCCTCAACTACCGCAGCACGGAGGAGATTCTGCGCTGGTCCGCGTCCCTCCTGGACGGTCAGCCGGTGGGCCGGCTCGGTGAGGACGACGAGGACGACGGCGGGCCGGACTCGCTGCGGGGCTACCGTTCCGAGCTGCACGGCCGCGTCCCGGTGGCTCGCGGCCACGGCAACCAGGACGACGAACTGCGCGCGCTGGTGGAGCAGATCCGAACCTGGGTCGAGCAGGACGGTGTGAAGCCGTCCGAAGTGGCGGTGTGCGCCCGGTTCAACACACTGGTCGACGCCGTCATCACCCGCCTGCGCCGGGAAGGCCTCCCCGCTGTCGCCGTCAAGGACGACCCCGGGCCGACGGTTTCGGGTGTGCGCGTGGCGACGATGCATGCCATGAAGGGACTGGAGTTCCGCTGTGTGGCCGTCGTCGGCGTGACGGCCAACGCGCTGCCGTTCGCCCCGCAGGTGACACCGGCCGACGAGGACGCCGTGCAGCACCGCTCGGACCTGCTGGCCGAGCACTGTCTGCTCTTCGTGGCCTGTACGCGGGCGCGCGACGCGCTGGCGATTTCCTGGAGCGGTGAGCGGAGCCCGATGCTGGACCCGGTCGCCGGCTGAGCCGCACCGGGCCCTGCCCCGCGGGCCGAAAGGCGGTCCGCGGGGCAGGGCACCCGTCCGGTCACGAGCCGTCGGCGCGATCAGACGCGGATCTCCCGCACGACGACCGTGCGCGACTTGCCCTGGGACGCGTCGTACGAGATCTCGCGTCCTGTCGGCTGCCAGGTGAGCGCGTGGCCGAGAGGAGAGGACGGAGAGACGATGTCCGCCTCCTCGGTGGGAAGTTCGGCGATCGTGTACAGAGTGTCCTCGTCCACCTGTCCGTCGAACTCCAGGCGGAGCAGCGCGCCCGGAATGACGACGTCGGGGACCGTTCCTTCCCCTCCGACGCCGACGGAGTCGAGGAAGGTGCGCAAGAAGGCCAGGCGCTTGGTGCGCCGGTCGCGTTGCTCGGCCTGGGTCTTCCTGAGGAACACCAGTTGGGCCGCATCCGCTCCGTCGGGGATCTCGGCGGGAGCATCGACGGCCGTTTGCAACTGCTGCACCTCACGGAACAGGCGCTGGAAAGCCGCGGCCGGGATCTCCCGGACCGGCAGAGGGCTGCTCGGGGCGGTCCGGCCCGGCATCGACGACGGCGCCGGACCATCGGGCCGTAC
>NZ_JBEOXI010000272.1:0-10305 GCF_040296465.1 Streptomyces sp. NPDC002130 | reverse complement strand
GATGGCACTCCTCCTCATCGGTTTCAGCGCTCCGATCGGGACCGAAGCGGCAGTGGCTCGCGTCGCGGACACGTTGATCGGCGTGGTGATCGGTGTTGTCGTCGCCGCTGTCACGATCAGTCGATCGGATCGCCACCACGTCACCGTGTGACCCAGTGCTGCTGTGTTTCCCATCCTCCGTAGGCTCCTGCAGGTGGAGGACAGCACGCCGATCGACGGCCGGAAACTGCGTTACCAGCATCGCCGTGCCGAATTGCTCGAGCAGGTAACCGCGTACGTCACGGCGAACGGCGTCGGTGAACTGTCCATGCGGCCGTTGGCCAAGGACCTGGGGATCAGCCATGCGACACTCATCCATCATTTCGGTTCGAAGGAACAACTGCTCACTGAAGTAGTCGCCACCCTGCGAGACAGCTCTTCTCTCGACATCTCTTCCGGGACCGACATCGTCGAGATGATGACGAGTTACTGGAATCGGCGTACGTCAGCGGAATCGTTGCCGAACTTTCGGTTGATGTTCGAGATCTACGGACAGGCGTTGCTGCATCCGGAGCGGTATCGCGAGTTTCTCGATCATGTGGTGGGGGACTGGTTGGGTGGTTTGACGGAAGCTGCGCTCGCACTGGAGCTCGTCATCAGGGCGGCCCTCCTCTACGTCGGCGCCCTCCTCGGCACCGTCGTCTACGCCGGCCTCGTCGACAAGAACCTGTGGGGCCACGTCCGCCGCTGGGCCGGCATCATGATCGCGGTCATCCTCATCAAGCCGGTCATCGTCATCGTCCTCGGCCTCGCCGGCGCACTCTCCGCCGACGACGGCCCGAACGCCTTCTCCGCCGTCGTCTCCGGCCTCGCCATCATCCTGCTCGCCATCTTCGCCAGCGCGATGATCTACCGCTTCGTCCCCGGCTTCGGCGACGAGATCGCCGGCTCCCGCAACAACCGCCTCATGCGGGGTGCCGAAGGCAAGGCCGCGGCCGTCATCAGCTCCCCGGCGTCCCTGGTCGCGCAGGGCATCAAGACCCACAGCTCCCGCGCCGACAACCACGGCGGCGGCAGCCAGTCCTCCGCCCCCCGCCCCAGCAACCCCGCCTCCGGCGGAGTCGCCGCGCACAGCGCGCGCACCTCGAACGGCGGCGGCGGATCTGTCCCCTCCGCCGCACCCGCCCCCCGTTCGAGCAGCCCCGTCAACACTCCCCACGCCAGCAACACCCGCAACAGCAGTACCAACCGCACGGGAGGTGAAGGGCGTTGACGACCGAGTCCCACGTGTCCCATCCGGTCACGCCCCGCCGGACATATCTGATCGGCCGCGCCCGGCCGAACGCGATCATCGGCCGCAACCGCGAGACCGGCGAGATCGCCCTGATCGTCGTGGGCGCGTTCCTCGGCATGATGTGCGGGCTCCTCGTCCCGGTCCTGTCGCTGCGCATCGTGCTGCTCGCCGGGTTCCCGATGCTGGCGCTGGCCGCGGTGTACGTGCCGTACAAGCACCGCACCTTCTACAAGTGGTTCGAGATCAACCGCAGCTACAAGCGGACCCTCAAGCAGGGCACCACGTACCGCTCCACCGCGATCGAGGCCGGCACCCGGCTGGACGGCAAGGAGATCGAGGTCGGCCCGCCCCCCGGCATCGGCCGCATCACGTGGCTGGCCGCCCCCTTCGGCCCCGACGAGATCGCCGTGCTCCTGCACGCCGACCGCAAGACCGTCACCGCCGCCATCGAGATCGAGGGCCCGGGCGTCGGCCTGCGCGACAGCGAGGACCAGGAAGCCCTCGTCGACCGCTTCGGCACCCTGCTCAAGCACGTGGCCAACGGCGACGGCTTCGTCACCCGCCTGCAGATGCTGGCCCGCACCCTCCCGGCCGACCCGGACGCCCACGCCAAGGACGTCGCCGTCCGCGGCGACGACAAGGCCCTGCCGTGGCTCCAGGAGTCCTACGACCAGCTCCAGTCCATGGTGTCCACCAGCAGCGAGCAGCACCGCGCCTACCTCGTCGCCTGCATGCACTACACGCGCGAACTCGCCGCCGAGGCCAACGCCATGGCCCGCGCCGCCCGCGCCCACGGCGGCAAGGTCGACCGGGACGCCGGACTCGCCGTCGTCATGGCCCGCGAGCTCACCGACATCTGCTCACGCCTCCAGGAGGCGGACATCCGCGT
Source organism: Streptomyces sp. NPDC002130 (assembly GCF_040296465.1). Taxonomy (NCBI): domain Bacteria; kingdom Bacillati; phylum Actinomycetota; class Actinomycetes; order Kitasatosporales; family Streptomycetaceae; genus Streptomyces; species Streptomyces sp. NPDC002130. The sequence continues at coordinate 8,143 of NZ_JBEOXI010000272.1, read as the reverse complement.
CCGCCAGCCCCTCGGCCAGGGACGGCTGTCCTCGCTGATCCACTCCATGTACGACCCGGACCACCCCATCGACCACATCCAGGCGATGACCAAGCGCAACGCCTGGCCGGCCGAACTGGACGCCATGGAGCCCACCTACCTCCAGGCCAAGACCCGCGAGTCCTCCACCCGCGCCCCCTGGTGCCACGCCACGGCCTGGGTGAAGGAGTGGCCGATGACCCCCGTCGGCGTCAACTTCCTCGCCCCGCTCCTCGTCCACACCCCGGACGTGATCCGCACGGTCGCCGTCACCATGGACCTCGAACCCACCGAGGTCGCCATCGAGCGCATGCTCACCGAGAAGACCAACGACGAGGCCGAAGCATCCCGCGCCGCCAAGATGAACCGCACCGTCGACCCGCGTGACGTCGCCGCGCACTCCCGGCTCGACCAGCGCGGCGAGGACCTCGCCAGCGGCGCCGCCGGCGTCAACCTCGTCGGCTACATCACCGTCAGCTCCCGCTCCCCCGACGCCCTCGCCCGCGACAAGCGCACGATAAGGGCCTCGGCAGGAAAGTCGTACCTCAAGCTGGAATGGTGCGACCGCGAGCACCACCGCGCCTTCGTGAACACCCTTCCCTTCGCCACCGGCATTCGGAGGTAGGACCTGATGCGGGATCCGCTGTCCGTCCTCACCGACGCCTTCACCTCCTTCCTCTTCGGGAAGGTCGAGACGACCAGGCTCCCGGTGCGCACGTCCACGGGCCAGGCCCAGGCGGTCTATCTCCCGACCGCCGCCCCGGGCCTCGGCGACTCCGGCGTCATCATCGGCCGCGAGGTGTACTCCGGAAAGGGCTACATCTACGACCCCTTCCAGCTCTACGGCCAGCAGCTCCCCGCCCCGCACTGGCTCGTCCTCGGCGAGTCCGGCAACGGCAAGTCGGCGCTGGAGAAGACGTACGTGCTGCGCCAGCTCCGCTTCCGCGACCGCCAGGTCGTCGTCCTGGACGCCCAGGGCGAGGACGGCGTCGGCGAGTGGAACCTCATCGCGCAGGAGCTGGGGATAACTCCCATCCGCCTGGACCCGACGGCGGCCCTGGACATGGGGATCCGCCTCAACCCGCTCGACCCCGCGATCACGACGACGGGCCAGCTCGCGCTGCTCCGCACGATCATCGAGGTCGCCATGGGCCACGGCCTGGACGAACGCTCCGGCTTCGCCCTCAAGGTCGCCCACGCCTACGTCAACGAAACCATCGTCGACCGCCAGCCGGTCCTGACCGACATCGTCGAGCAGCTGCGCCACCCCGAGCCCGAGTCGGCCGAGTCGATGAACGTCGCCATAGACGACGTACGGGCCTGGGGCCTCGACGTCGCCCTGGTCCTGGACCGCCTCGTCGACGGTGACCTGCGCGGCATGTTCGACGGCCCCACCACGGTCGGCATCGACCTCGACGCCCCGCTCATCGTCTTCGACCTGTCCCACATCGACCGCAACTCCATCGCCATGCCCATCCTCATGGCGATCGTCGGCGTGTGGCTGGAGCACACCTGGATCCGCCCCGACCGGAAGAAGCGCATCTTCCTGGTCGAGGAGGCCTGGCACATCATCAACAGCCCCTTCGTCGCCCAGCTGTTCCAGCGCCTGCTGAAGTTCGGCCGGCGCTTGGGCCTGTCCTTCGTGGCGGTCGTCCACCACCTGTCCGACGTCGTGGACGGGGCAGCCGCCAAGGAAGCGGCGGCGATCCTCAAGATGGCCTCCACCAGGACGATCTACGCTCAGAAGGCGGACGAGGCGAGGGCGACGGGGCGGGTACTCGGGTTGCCCAGGTGGGCGGTCGAGATCATCCCGACCCTCACCCCCGGCATCGCCGTCTGGGACGTCAACGGCAACGTCCAGGTCGTCAAACACCTGATCACCGAGACCGAACGCCCCCTGGTCTTCACCGACCGCGCGATGACCGAGTCCTCCCACGACCTCACGGACGACGCCCTGCACGCCGCCGAACTCGAGGCGGAGGAACGGGCCGCGGCCTTCGTGGAGCACCACCTGGGCGACTCCGAATCGACGGTGGCGTAGGCGCAAGGGGAGGACGCGTGAGACCGGACGACCGCCACACCCAGCGGGACGGCCAGGGAGGCATCCCCGACGGCCTGCTGATCGGCATACTCGCTTTCCTCCTCGGCATGACCCTGCTGGTGTGGACGGCCACCGGCCTCGCCGCCCTGTTCGCCCACGGCGCCTGGCCGTCCGGCGTCACCTTCGCCCGCACGCCCCTGGCCATGCGCGGCCTCATCGCCCAGCCCCACGACATCCCCGGCGCCTGGCCCGAGACACCCCCCGGCGAACTCTCCGGCTACGGCCTGTTCTGGGGCCTGTTCATCGGCCAGCTGATGATCCTGGTCGTCCTGACGGTGTTCGTGATGGGCACGCTGGCCCGGTGGCGGGCGGTGCGGGCGAGACGCCGACTGGAGAGGGCGACGGCTGAGGAGCGGGCAGGGGTCGCGTACGAGACCGGCGCCACGACACCGCCCGAGGCCCCGGCGTCGCCGCAGCATGGGGCAACAGGCCCGGGCCAGCCCGACGCATCGCCATCGGCCCGGCACGGGTCCCCCGCAGCGGCGCCCCACGACGTACCGGCGTCGGCACAGCACGACGCATCGCCATCAGCCCGGCACGGCGCCCCCGCAACGACGCCCCACGACGTACCCGCGTCGGCACAGCACGACGTGCCCACACCACGCCGCTCCGCCCCCGAGCCCCCACCCATCGTGGACCCGACGACCCCCCTGGCCCCCACACCGGCTGCCGCGCCCGCGACCCCGGCTGCCCTGTTCGGCCAGGAACGGGTGGGCGGGTGGGAAAAAGTCCTCGTAGCCCCCAGGGAAACCCGCCAGACCACCGCCACCCAAGCCGTACGCGACGCGGAAGGCCCCGCCCTCGTCGTCACCTCCAACCCCACCCTCTGGCAGGAAACCAAGGACGCCAGAGCCAAACTGGGCCCCACCCACCTCTACGACCCCACCCACCTCTGCGACACCCCGTCCCGCCTCCACTGGTCCCCCACAGCCGGCTGCGAGGACAAGGCGACAGCCGTCAGGAGAGCCAGCGCCCTCCTCACCCCCGTCCGCCCCACCGCCAAACTCGACCAAGCCCTCAGCGACACGGCCGAGACACTCCTGCGGAGCTACCTGCACGCCGCGGCGATCGACGGCCGCACCATCCGGCACGTCCACCGCTGGTCCCAGGGCACCCAGATCCAGGACGCCGTACGCATCCTCCGCACCAACCCCAAGGCGGCCCCCGGCTCCGCGGGCGAACTCGAAGGCGCCCTCACCGCCCACCCCGAACGCCGGGACATGGCACAGCAGCTGACGACCCGTGCCCTCGCCGCCCTCTCCACGATCAACATCCGCGAAGCCTGCACTCCCAACCGAACTGATGCCCTCGCCTTGGATTCCTTCGTCCACGAAGGGGGCACGCTTTACGTGGTGGGGGAATCCATCGAGGACCCCAGGACGAACCCGGGCGCGATGCCCTTCCTGACGGCCCTCGTCTCGAGCGTGGTCGAGCGCGGCCGGCACATGGCCGAACGGTCATCGGCCGGTCGCCTCGACCCACCAATGACACTCGTCCTGGACGACGTCGCGGCCGTGGCCCCGCTTCCCCAGCTCCCGGAGCTGCTGGCCACCGGAGCGGACCGGGGCATGCCGACCCTGGCCCTGCTCCGGTCCCGCGAACAGGGCCGCGCCCGCTGGCCGCACGACGAACTGCCGGTCTGAAGCCGCACCCCGGACACGCTCACTCCCGCTCGAGCACGAACTCCAGCTCCAGCTCCCCGGCGTCCCCCAGCGGCACCGTCACCCCGCTCGGCAGGAACCCCACCCGCCGGTAGAACCGCTGCGCCCGCCCGTTCTCCTCGTGCACGATGAGCCGCACCCGCTCAAGCCCCTGAGCCCACGACCACTCCAGGGCCGCATCGAACAGCACCTCGGTCAGCCCGCTCCCGCGCTCCTCCGGCCGCACGAACACGCCGACCACATGCCCCTGCTTCCGCTCCACCGGAAACCCGGCCCAGTCGGTCGTCCCGGGCTCCTCCACGAGCACGGTCAACGTCCCCACCCACCGCCCGTCCGGCCCCTCGGCGATGATCTGCTGCTTCGTGTCCGCCCCCTCGGCGGCACCGGCCGTCCGCTCCTGCCAGAAGGAGTCCGGCCGGGCCACGGCCTCCTCGTACGTCTCCAGGAAGGCCAGGTGCGCCACCGGGTCCCGCAACGCCGCGAGCCGCAGCTCCTTCGCCGCGGCCCACTCGCCGGCACGGACGGACCGGATCACATAGCTCATGCGGCCACGGTAGTACCCGAGTACGAGACCCCTCACCCCGATTACCCCGCCGGTCCGACGCCCGCCGCCCCCGCACGCACGAGCATCGAAGCATGCTGACGGCACACGAACTCACCAAACGCTACGGCGACCGGACGGTCGTCACGGACCTGTCCTTCACCGTCCGCCCCGGCACCGTCACCGGCTTCCTCGGCCCGAACGGCGCCGGCAAGTCCACGACCATGCGCATGCTCCTCGGCCTCGACGCCCCCACCCGCGGCCACGCCACCGTGGCCGGCCGCTCCTACGCCACCCACTCCGCACCCCTCACCGAGGTCGGCGCCCTGCTGGAGGCCCGCTCGGTCCACCCCGGCCGCACGGCCTACCACCACCTGCGCGCCCTCGCCCTCACCCACGGCATCCCCCGCGCCCGGGTCGAGCACGTCCTCGGCCTCACCGGCCTGACCGACGTGGCCCACCGCCGCGTCAAGGGCTTCTCCCTCGGCATGGGACAGCGCCTCGGCATCGCCGCCGCCCTCCTCGGCGACCCGGCCACGCTCATCCTCGACGAGCCGGTCAACGGCCTCGACCCGGAGGGCGTCCTGTGGATCCGCAACCTGCTCAAGTCCCTCGCCGCCGAGGGCCGCACGGTCCTCGTCTCCTCGCACCTGATGAGCGAGATGGCCCTCACCGCCGACCACCTCGTCATCATCGGCCGCGGCCGCCTCCTCGCCGACACCACGGTCACCGACTTCGTACGCGACTCCGGCACGGGCACCACCAAGGTCGTCACCCCGGAGGCCACCGCCCTCTCAGACCTCCTCACGGCCCCCGGCATCGACATCACCGCCGACGCCCCCGGCACCCTCCGGATCCGCGGCACGGACGCCCAGCACATCGGCCGCACCGCAGCCGCCCACGGCATCCCCCTCTACGAACTGACCCCCGCCTCCGCCTCCCTGGAGGAGGCCTTCATGGACCTCACCCGTGACGCGGTGGAGTACCCGGCGACCCTGCAAGGAGCAGCGGCATGACCACGGCGACCCTGCCCTACCGAGTGACCCCGGCCCGCGTCCTGCGCTCCGAGTGGCACAAGTTCTGGACCCTGCGCTCCACCTGGATCACCCTCGTCGTCACCAGCGCCCTCACCGCAGCCATGGGCGCCGGCCTCGGCGCCGCCTACGACGGCTCCGGCGAGGGCAGCATGGACACCGTCATGTTCGTTCTCCTCGGCACCCAGTTCGCCACGATCAACCTCGGCGTACTGGGCATCCTGGCCAGCGCCGGCGAGTACTCCACCGGCCAGATCCGCGCCACGATGACGGCCGTCCCGCGCCGCCTGCCCGTCCTGTGGTCCAAGGCCACCGTCCTGACCGCGGTCGCCCTCCCCCTCACCCTGGCGACGAACCTCCTCACCTTCCCCCTCGCCCAGTCGTTCCTCACCGGCACCGACCTGTCCGCCTCCCTCGGCGACCCCGGCGTCCTGCGCGCCCTCGCGGGCAACGCGGCCGGCCTGACCCTCCTCGCCGTCCTCGCCCTCGGCATCGGTGCCCTGCTCCGCTCGGTCCCCATGGCAGTCGGCGCCTTCATCGGCCTCGTCATGATCCTCCCGGAGATTCTGGCGATGCTCCCGTACGCGGTCGTCGACGACGCCGTCCGCTACTTCCCCGGCAAGGCCCTGGAAGCCCTCACCACGGCCGAGCCCCTGCCCGGAGCGACCTCCCCGGGCGCCGCCCTCCTGGCCATGCTGCTCTGGGCGGCGGCCCTCCTCACGGTGGCCGCGGTGGTCCTGCGCCGCAAAGACGTATGACGCCCGGCAGCACATCCCCCACGATGGACCCTGTGAGCCAAGACCGGGCGCCGGAGCCCCTCACCGAATACGCCCAGCGCCTCACCCACAAGGTGCGCGCCTTCGACCGACGCCACCCGCTGCTGTGGGACCTCCACTTCACCGGCTTCTGGATCACCGCCGCCCTGATCGACTACGCCGGCGGCGGCTGGCGCAACAACGCCCATCACCTCGACGTCCCCGGCTGGCTCCTGCTCACCCTGAGCCTCGGTCTGTCGGCCCCGCTCCTGTGGCGCCGCACCCACCCCGGCATCGTCCTGGCCGCCACGGTCCCGTTCGCCCTCGTCAACGCCTGGACCGGCGCCGCCCTCCAGGCAGCCCTGCTCCAGCTGGTCCTCGTCCACCACCTGGCGCTGCGCCGCCCGCTGCGCAACCTGTGGTGGGCGACGGCCCTGGTGATCGTCCCGGTCCTCGTGTCGGCCCTCCGCCACGGCGAGGGCTCCTGGGACCAGCAGATCGGCTCACACCTGATGTCCATCACCGTGGCCGCCCTCATCGGCGCCACGGTCCGCACCCGCCGCGACTACACCGAGGCCCTGGAGGACCGCGCCCGCCGCCTGGAGACCGAACGCGACCAGCAGGCCCAGCTCGCCACCGCTGCGGAACGCGCCCGCATCGCCCGCGAGATGCACGACATCATCGGCCACAACCTCTCCGTCATCACCGGCCTCGCCGACGGCGGCCGCTACGCCGCCGCCAAGTCCCCCGAACGCGCGGCCCAGGCCCTCGACGCCATCGCCGGCACCAGCCGCCAGGCCCTCACCGAACTCCGCCGCCTCCTCGACGTCCTGCGCGAGGAAGAGCGGCAACAGGCCGACCTGACCCCCCAGCCGGGCCTCACCGACCTCGACCGGCTCCTCGACGGCGTCCGCTCCGCGGGCCTCCCCGTCAGCACCACCACCCACGGCAGCCCCACCCTCCCGCCGGGCCGCCAGCTCACCATCTACCGCGTCATCCAGGAAGCCCTCACCAACACCCTCAAACACGGCGGCCCCCACGCCACCGCGGAGATAGAGCTCTCCTACGAGGAGAAGTCCGCCGTCACCGTCACGATCACCGACAGCGGCGACGGCAGCCGCGCCGACGGGCCCTCGCGGGACGGTCGCGGACTCCCCGGAATGCGCGAGCGAACGGCCCTGTACGGCGGCACACTTGAGGCCGGGCCCCGCCCCCACCCGGAGCAGGGCTGGCGCGTCCGCCTACGTCTCCCGGAGGAATTCCCGCAGTGACCACGGTCCTCATAGCCGACGACCAGCCCCTTCAGCGCTTCGGCTCCCGCATGCTGCTGGAGAGCCAGGACGACATGACGGTCGTGGGCGAGGCGGCGAACGGCAGCGAAGCGGTCCGCATGGCGGCCGAACTCCATCCCGACGTCGTCCTCATGGACATCCGCATGCCCGGCCTCGACGGCATCGAGGCGACCCGCCGCATCACCGCCGCCGGCGACCGCACCCGCATCCTGATCGTCACCACCTTCGACCTGGACGAATACGCCTACGCCGGGCTCCGCGCAGGCGCCTCCGGCTTCCTCGTCAAGGACGCCCAGCCCGAGGAACTCCTCGCCGGCATCCGCGCGGTGGCCACGGGAGACGCGGTGGTCGCCCCCAGCCTGACCCGCCGCCTCCTGGACGCCTACGTCCACCACCTGCCGACCGCTCCCTCGTCCGAAGCCACGCCCCCGGAGGACCCACGTCTCGCTTCCCTGACGGACCGGGAACGCGAAATCCTCACGGTCATCGGCAAGGGCTGGACCAACACGGAGATAGCCGCCCGTCTCCACCTGGCCGAGTCGACGGTGAAGACCCACGTGGGCCGTATCCTCGCCAAGACCGGTTCCCGCGACCGCATTCAGGCGGTCATCCTGGCGTACGACACCAAGCTGGTGGAGACGTCCTGAAACGCAGAAAACCCCCGTATCCGAAGATACGGGGGTTTTCCCAAGAATTGTTCGGCGGCGTCCTACTCTCCCACAGGGTCCCCCCTGCAGTACC